>JBMTLP010000114.1:0-8703 GCA_049433245.1 Pirellulales bacterium | reverse complement strand
GCGCGGCAAGATCGGCTAGCAGTTCAACGTCACCCGCCAGGGGCACCGGAACGAGTCCGGCGCCGGCGCGGAAGAGTCGGCTGTTGCAGCTGTCGATCAACGTCCGCGGTCCCATGAAGAACACCGCTCCGCCGCCTCCACGAACATACTCCTCCAACGCCTCTACCTCGGGCGGATCGAGTGACGGCACATCGAGCAGCCAGATGGTGTCGAAGCGAGCGAGCGACTCCCGAGTGAGGCTTCGCTGCGAGTCGACCTGGATCGACAGACCTGTGGGTGCCCCTGCACCTGGTGCCAGCGCCGAAGCCACGAAAAAGGCATCACCGCCACGTTCCCCAGGAACGGTCGCCCCATCGATCAGGAGCACCTGTCGAGCATCGGCAATCGACACCACCGCCGACCGCGTGTTGTCTGCCGCCACGCTGTCGATCCCGAGCGTCGCCTCAAGCGAATGTTCCCCCGGCTCGGGAAACCGCACATCCACGCGCTGGCTGGCGGCCGCACCTGCCGCGATCGACTCGAATCGCAGCCCAGGTCGAGACACGCCATCTTCACGAAGATCGATTTGCAGTTCCTCAGATGGCTCGGAACCGTGGTTCCGCACCGTCACCTGCATCGGCAACACCACGCCTGCCGCCGGCACGCCCCCGATGAGACTGATCGATTCCAAGGCAAGGTTGGCCTTCGCTGTCGCCGTTGGCCGCGGTGAGCAGTCGATAAAACGAATGTCTCCACCGGCTTCGCTGATTTGGCGGAGAAGGCTCGCGGTTTCATCGGCAGCCCGCCAATCGCGATCCCGGAAGTCGCTGAGAACCCACAGCACCGTGGCTCCAGCCTCCGACGTGACAAACTCTGCTGCGGCGGCAATTGCATCACGCGGCCCAGCCGCCGACTGTGAGGGCATCGCCGATTCAATCAGCTTGTCGGCCTCGTCGGCCTGTTCCGGCGTAAGCGGCTGCGGCACAAGATCAAATCCATCCCTGCTCGACACGGCCAGGCGTGAGAACCGACCGATCGCCAGCGACTGCCCACTGCCGGCTGCGGCAAACTCGTCGATCAGTTGCCGAGCCACCGCACGACTCCTGCCGAAGCACGACTCGTCAACGGTTTCTTCGGACATCGAGTAGCTGTCGTCGATCAGCAGGATGTGCGTGGTCTGCTCACCACCGAGGAAACTTGCCAGTGCTGAACGCCATCGCGGCTGAGCAAGCGCCAGCACGATGCCTGCGATCGCCGCCACCCGCATCGCCATCAAGAGCAGCTGCTTGAGCAGCACTCTTGTGCGGTACTTTTTCTGACTGGCCAGCAAGAACTCCATCGCCGACCAGTCGACTGTGCGATGCCGCAGGAGGTTGATCAAATGGATCAACAACGGCGCTGCCGCAACCGGCAGGCCCCACCACAGCAACGATGGAAAATCGAATGTAGGCATGGCGCGTGCGGCGTCTCAGACTGCCATCGAGGCTCGCTGCGAGAGGAAACGGATCAGCGACGCATCAACTGGCTGGTCGGTTCGCACCAGGCTGTAGTCGCAGCGCATTCCCGCACAGCCGCGGCGGATCGCTGAGAGAAACTCCTCCACCGCCTGGAGATACCCCTCGCGAAGCGCACGAGGATTGCACGCGATGTGCTGAGGCAGTTCGAGACCCTCAAACCGAGTGGGGCCATCAAAAGGGAAATCGAGTTCGTCGGAATCCATCACGTGCAAAACGGCGACATCGTGCCCACGACGCCGCAGCATCGACAAACCTTTGAGGATGTTCTCCGCGCCGGCGGCATCCCCCCCGCCGGACGCATCGCCGAGGAGGTCAGAGATCAGCACCACAAGGCCACGCTTAGGTAGCGTCTCGGCGAGTTGACGAAAGACCGGCAAGAACGCAGAAGGGTTGTTGGACGGCTTGGCCTCCAGCATTTCAATCACACCCTGCAACTGCGTGCGGCGAGTTCGGGGCGGAACGGTTTCCCGCACCGCGTTGTCGAACGTCGCGCACCCGACCGCATCGCTGTGAGAGAGCGCGAGCCAAGCCAGGCTTGCCGCCATCGTGGCGGCGTAATCGAACTTGGAGAGGGCCGGCCGCGCAGCAGTGCCGTGCGAGTAACTCATACTCCGCGATGTGTCGACCACCAGAAACAGCCGCAGGTTGGTCTCTTCTTCAAACTCTTTGACGTAGTAGCGATCCTGCCGCGCCCACACCTTCCAGTCGACGCGGCGGAGGTCGTCGCCTTTGGTGTATTCGCGGTGCTGCAAAAACTCCACGCTTTGCCCTTTGTAGGGGCTCTTGTGAAGTCCGGAGAGCACGCCTTCAACGACCACGCGGGCCCGCAGTTCCAAGCGGGCGATGCGAGCGATCGCCTCAGGAGGCAAAAATCGTTTGGAACCGAGCGTCGTGGACAAGCTCGTCCTCCTGGGCTGGCGTGTTGTCGAGGATCCGCTTGATCACGTCGTCGGGGGTGATGCCTTCGCTCTCCGCTGCAAAGCCGACCACGATGCGATGCCGCAGCACCGGGAGAGCCAGCGTTTGAATATCTTCCGCGATCACGTGGCTGCGGCCAGCGAGCAACGCCCGCGCCTTCGCTCCTACCACGAGGAACTGCACCGCCCGCGGGCCCGCGCCCCAAGCCAACTGCTCCGCCACGTCTGCGGGCACACCAGGCTGGCCGGAGCGAGTCTGCCGCACGATCGCCAGGGCGTATCGCACAAGATGATCACTGATTGGCACTTCTCTGACTTGCCGCTGCAGGCTCAGGATTTCCTCAGCAGAAAGTACCGGCTGCGGCTCTTCGGTTGGGCTGCCTGTGGTCCGCCGCGCGATCTCAAACTCCTCATCAAACGTCGGATACTTCACGAACACCTTGAACATAAAGCGATCCTGCTGCGCTTCGGGCAGCGGATAGGTGCCTTCCTGTTCGATTGGGTTCTGCGTGGCGAGCACGAAGAAGGGGTCCGCAAGTTTGTGGCGTTGGCGGCCAACGCTCACCTGCCGCTCCTGCATCGCTTCCAGCAGCGCGGCCTGCGTCTTGGGCGGCGTGCGATTGATCTCGTCGGCCAGGACAACGTTGGCAAACAGCGGGCCTTCAAGAAAACGCAACTGCCTCGCCCCGGTGGAGCGGTCTTCTTCCAGTACCTCCGTGCCGGTGATGTCGGCCGGCATGAGGTCTGGTGTGAACTGCACGCGACTGAAGGAGAGGTCAAGGCAACGAGCCAGCGTGCTGACCATCAACGTCTTCGCCAAACCTGGCACTCCCTCCAGTAGGCAATGGCCGCGACTGAAGAGGCAGATCAGGAGCTCCTCCACCACCTCATTCTGGCCCACGATGATCCGAGAGAGCTGCTCGGTGATGCGAGCCCGCACCTCGTGGAGTCGCGCGCTCGCAGGGGAGTCGGCCGAAGATTGCATAAGGGTATCCTTCTGGGAAAAACGAGCGCCGCCTGAGTCGAAAGATCGGGTCTTTCTGTCGCCACCATATTCCGACCGAGGCCAGCGTGCCAACAGACGCGGGCGGCGACACCCGCTTCCCATCGACAATGGCTGGATATTGAGCTGAAGAAGTTACCTTTGGTAGATGGGCAACAGCCCGCGATCGAGCTGAAGAATCACGAGGTTCGTGGCTGTGGTGTACACCGGGCCGATGTAGCCCTGAGGCCACGACACCCCTTTCGCCTCCTGGCGCACCTCACTGGCGAGCCGCTTCTCCACCTGAGAAATGTAGTTGGACCACTTCTCGCCACCTTCGCGATACACCACCTGGGCGTAGTAGAAGTGGGCGTAGTGCCAGTGGCCAAACCCGTTGTTCGCAATGTTCCCTAGGTGCTTCTCTGCATACTGGAGCATACGGGGGACGTGCGTGTCGTCGTACTCGCCGGCGTTGAACAGACATGCGATCGCGGCCGCCGTGATCGCTGGCCGCCCCCCGCCTCCCTTGGAACTGTACTGGACGCCTCCATCGTCAGTCGTGCAGGCATGGATGTAGCCAATCGCACGCTCGATCACTTCCCGCGGCACCGGAATCCCCGCGTTGCGGCAGCCACGCAAGCCCTGCACCTGGGTGATCGTCGTCGAGCCTTCGTCGAATCCGTTGCCATCCTTAGCGCTCACATACCCCCAGCCACCGGCCTCGGTCTGTGCCCGGCCGGAAAACTCCACCGCGTTCTCCAGCACCCGCACCAACTCGTCGCGTCGGCGGGCATCTTCCTCTTCGCCAAGCACCTGTGAGAGGAAGAGCATCGAAAACCCATGGCCGTAGGTGTAGCGGTCGTCTCCGGTTGGATCGCCGATCAGGCCGTTGGGGCGGGACCGACTCACGAGATAATCGACGGCCTGCCGGATCGCATCGGCGTAGCGTCCCTGCGTGGTTGTGGAGCCTTCCATCAGGAGAGCCGTTCCAGCGAGGGCCGTCATGGCCGTTGGATACCGAGACTCGTTGGCCGACCAACTCCCGCGTCGCGACTGCGTGGCCACGAGCCAGTCGAGCCCATCGCGGACGAGAGCTTCGCCGCGTTCTGTCTCAGCGGCGGTCACCTCAATCGCAGTTCCGATCAGGCTGGTCGCGAGGAGCCAAAGAAGCATGCTCAGCAGCAGCCCCCGACTCTTTGTCGCAGCACCGCTGGCGTTGCCTGCTCCTTGATCGACCACAAATCTTGACGTCGTCATGCCATCTCCTGACGGCCATCGGCGACCATCGCCCGATTGGCCAAGCACATCTCTTTACACGGAGGCGCCCGAACAGGTGCCGCCCTATGACCGACTAAAACGGAAGGGCCTCCAAGGCCTGCTCGAACCAGTTCTCGATCTTATCGGAAAGGCTCGGTGGGCTGAGCGGTCGCGTAAGACCTTGGTACGGAGGCCGAGGGCTCGTCGGTTCGTCCGTGAAGGTGAGCGTGATGTCCCGCGCGCCGTGAGTCAGCGTGACCGCACGATCCGCTGGGGAGGCCGTTATTTCGCAGCCGTAGAACAGGTGCTGATCGGTCGCGATACGATCGTCGAGCATCACATCCCGGCCGGTTCGCTTGTCGAGGCACAGCACGCTCAACTGCGGCTGCCTGGTCGAACCGGGCGACTTGATCCGGCGAGCGAAGACCAAAACGGGCAGATCTGAAGGCTGCTCTGCATCGAAGCCATGCCGCAAGAGGGTGGCAGGCACCGACCACAGCGGCTCCCCACTCGCTCGGTCCACAGCCCATACCGCCCCCGTCACGAGCGGAGCAAGCTGCTGTCCTGCGTCCCACAGGCCGGCGGTACGAACTCCGGTGATCGCGCCGAGCTGACGGTGCTGCTCACTCTCCGCCGCGGTCTCTGGTCGGCTGGCGATCACGATCAGCCGATCGCGCCATGGCATCAGAGCGAGCTGATTGAATCCGGGAGGCATCCGCTCCAGCGCCACCTCGAAATCAACGGCTCTGCCCTGCAGATCAAGCACCGTCAACGTCCCATCCGGCTCCAGGAGCGCGACCTTTCCTGCCCCTGCCGACGCCGCTCGCGTATCGGCAGAGAAGGGACCGAATCGCGTAGTCTCCGCAGTCAGGGGGTCATGTAGAACCAGTTCCACCGTGCCACCAGCGAAGCCTGCCAACCTCGATCGCTCAATCGCCAGCACCGTGCGACCGTTGGTCGAAAGCCAGTCGGAAACGGGAGGCAGTTGATACTGTCCCACCTGCCGACCGTCGTGCATGGAATAGACCGACGCCGCTCCCCCCTCAAGGGCACAGACACACACACAACTCGCATCCAGTAGGACATTCGCTGCCGCCGGCAGCATGCTCCGCGACCAGAACACATCGCCGCTGATCGGATCGCGAATCGTAAGCGTATGATTTTGCAGCACGGCCGCTCCGTTTGGCACGATCGCTGCACCTCGCATGATCGGCGCCGCCTCCCGCCCCACGGGTCGTGGCTCGCTCACAACGGTTCCGAGAGGCAGCCCACCGGAGAGATGTGGCAAGGGGCCGTTCCCGCGACTCGGCACACTCTGCAGGCTGAGCACACCCCCTGTGGATGCGTCGCCGGAATGCCACAAGCGACGATGCTGGAGCGTCGTCAGATCCACCGACTCGTCGTCGGGCAGAGCCAGTTCAAACGCGGCAGTCCCGCTCGACGACGTCACCAGCAGCAGCCGCCCCACGATCGAAGGCTGCACCGCAGCTCCAGGCAGCACCACCGCCTGAATGCCCAAGCGACGAGTCTGCGTGGAGCCTTCGTACGACAACGCTCCCCCGACCTGGCGGCCCAAGCCATCGTGCACGAGCATGCCTGGCTGCCGGCGGTCGAGCGTCAGCCGCAGGCCTTCGGGGAACGGCACCCCGGCTTGCCCCATGATTGGCAAACTGGCAAGCGGCGGTGCATCGGCCCTACGGTTTTGCTGGGCCGTCGACTTCACCTCCACACGACCAAGCGGCCAGGTCGAGTCCTCGATCGCCCGGTGCTCTGCCGCGTCCGCAATCGCATGATCTAGCATTCCCAGTAGTTCGAGTTGGAGTTGCCTGTCTTTTCGCCCCCCCACCGACACCGGCTCCTGGCCAGGCGAGGGATGGGTGAGCATGTCGATGAACTGTTGGCGGACCCCTTCAGCAGCCGGATGAGCAGCCACGAGATCGACCAACCGCTCCATCTCACGGACCCCTCGGAGTTCCGTGTCGGCCAACTGCTGTTCGATGAACGCGCCGATTTCCGCGTGCAACTCGGAATCGCCGGCCACGAGCACGGCCTCCAGCCTGCCACCCAGCCAGCGTGACGGTGTCGAGAGCAGGAGTGGATCGGTACCGTCCGCCACAGGCCCCGCATCCATGTCGCCCTGGTCGAGCCGTGGATCGCCCACCAAACACGCCCTGGCCGCCTGCTGCCAGGACTGCCACGCTTTTCGAGGCTCACCGAGCGTAAGAAACCCATCAATTCCCACCCTCAGCATCTCGCCGGTAATCGCGGGGTCTGGGCACGCTTCGAGGGCCGTGGGAAACAGTTCGGCCACGGCCGAAAAGTCGAGCCGCATCGCCTGCAGCATTGCCGCAGCCACCATCGCTGGCGTCACTCGCTGCGGGTCCAACTGTCCTGCTGCCGCCACCTCCTCAGCACCCTCGCGGAGGTGCCCCGAGTCGATCAGCAGTTGGCCCTTCCAGAAGCCGAGTAGGCCACCGCCAAGCTGGGGCGGAGCCTCGGTGCCCGCCGCGGCAATCGCCTCCCGCAGGGCATCACGCTGATAAAACGCGTCGAGTGAGTCGATCGACTGCGACAGGATGGTGCCGCGAAACGCCACGAGGTTGCCCGGCACGGCATCACGGCCGGCCGAGAACGCGACCGGACTACCGTCGCTGAGATTGATCTCCAGCACACCAGGGGCGTCGAGAGGCAGCAACAACCGATCAGCACACAAGAGCCCCCGACCTGAGGGCATGATTCCGCTGCGGAGCGACGAGAACGCAAAGCGTTCAGGCCAGGCAGGGCTGCCGTCTTCCACGCCGAGTGCCGCGACTCCTTCACTGCCCACGACCACGAGGCGAGACCCGTGCACCCCAGCCAGGATCAGGCCATCTCGGCGAGGCACTTTCCACAGCAGGCGGCCGCTGCGTGTATCGAGGCAGTGCAACTCCTCTGATTCGGTCGGCGCGAGAAACACCCGTCCGCCCGACATCAACGGCGTGGAATCCACCCACCGCTGCCGCCCGTCGTCGGCTATCTCCCCGGTGCCACCACCGCCACGTCGAATGATCATCCCGTTGGGCAGCCGAACCACGTCATCCTGAGCGCGTGACTGATACTGATAAGCCCAGAGGAGAGTTCGCGTGGCCACATCGATGCCGACCACCCCTCCCGCCCCCGTGGGGCAGACCAGCACGCCATCATCGAGCGATGGCGAGAGCCCGGCGAGCCGCCGCAACCGGCTGCCTGGCTGCTCGATCCGCCGAGCTTCATCGAGTTCGGCGAGCGGTTGGCTCCAGAGCACGCTCCCCGTACCGGCGTCGAGCACATCCACTCGAATCTCACCGAGTTCTTCCACGAGCACGTAGAGTTCGTTGCCGACCGGCAGTGGCGGCCCGAGATACCATGGGTTGCCGGTGCTGAGTTCAACCTCGTTCCCCCTCACCCGACGCGGCTCGATCGCGCCCGCATCGTCGCCACCATCTCGGGTCACGCCCGCTGGCAAACGCCAAGCGAGTTCTCCCTTCTCGGCAGGGAGATAGGCCGAGAGCACGTTGCCAGGAAAGGTCCCACCCCCCATCGCGAAGGGCCGTACGATCTGCTGTTGATTGAGCGAAGCCGTGGCCACCGCCGGGCTCTCCACCGCGAACAACAACCGTCCATCGCTCGCCAGCATGCCCTTGGGCAGATCTTCATCACCACGAGCAATCGCCTGCTCGGAGCCCGCGAGCTCGCTTTGTTCGGCCAAGGCGGAGAGGCCGGCATCGTCATCAAAGCGTCCAGCCTGAAGCCAGACGCGTTTCCCGGTGACAAAGTCGACGCCGAGCAGACCGAGCGGCGATCGCAGCACGATCGTGTTTCCAACGGCCACCGGCTGTCCCGCCGGGAGCAACGGCCGCTCTCGGTCTTTGGCGAGCATCCTCTGTTTGCCCAACAGCCTCGACTCATCTGGATGCCGGGTGAGAGGGACGCGAAACGTCGGGGCGAGCAGTGGCCGAGTGGCCTCGCTCAGCCGCGAACGGGATGGATCCCCGCCCTGCCCGCATCGGGATTCTACACGGTGTCTCTGGCG
>JBMTLP010000113.1:0-8705 GCA_049433245.1 Pirellulales bacterium | reverse complement strand
TTTCTATGGGCGTGCTGGGTTTGTGCGGTGGGTTGGTTTTTTTATGAAGGGGAGGGGCGATGAGGCGACAGGTCTGGTGTGTGGTGTTGGCGGCTTTGATGTGTGTGGGGCTGGTTTCGTCAGCGGGAGCCGAGCTCTCGGTTCCCAATATTGTGATTCTGCTTGCCGATGATCTCGGCTGGGGCGATGTGGGCTACCACGGCAGTCGGATTGCCACGCCCAACATCGATCGGCTCGCTGCGAAGGGGGTGCGGCTTGAGCAGTTCTACGCGCAGCCGGTCTGTTCGCCGACCCGGGGAGCGCTGATGACGGGCCGGTATCCGATGCGGCTGGGGTTGCAGTGTGGTGTGGTGCGGCCCTGGGCTTCACATGGACTGCCGCTTGATGAGCAGACGTTGCCTGACATGCTCCGCGAGATCGGCTACCGCACCGCCATCGTGGGGAAGTGGCATCTCGGGCATGTGTCGCGTGAGTATCTGCCGACAAGTCGCGGCTTTGATCAGCAGTATGGCCATTACAACGGAGCCCTTGATTATTTCACGCATGACCGCGATGGCGGCCACGACTGGCATAAGAATGACCAGCGAAATGATGACGAGGGGTACACGACCGACCTGATTGGCCGCGAGGCTGTGCGGATCATCAAGGAGCATCCTGCGAATCGGCCGCTGTTTCTTTACGTGCCCTTCAACGCCCCGCACACGCCGCTTCAAGCTCCGGAGGAGGAACTCGCTCGCTACGCTGATTGGAAGAATCGTGATCGGGCGACGTATGCCGCCATGGTCACGCGGATGGACTCGGCTGTGGGCGGCATCCTCGATGCCATCGATGCGATGGGGCCCATGGGGGAAAACACGATCGTCTTTTTCTGTTCTGACAATGGCGGCGTGGCGAGCCTCGGGTCGAATGGTGACTTGCGTGATGGCAAGGGCACGCTCTACGAAGGGGGCGTGCGGGTGCCGGCGATCATGGCTTGGCCGCAGCGGCTCGCTGCTGGAGGCGAGGTGCACGAGCCGATGCACGTCGTCGACGTGATGCCTACGCTCCTGGCCCTCACCGAAGCCGCCCCCAATCCGGAAAAGATGCTCGACGGGCTCAACTGTTGGTCAACGATTGCCAAGGGCGAGCCATCACCGCATGCCTTTGTGTTGCACAATACCACCCCTTTCTCAGGAGCGTTGCGAGTGGGGGATTGGAAGCTCGTCTACAACGGGGGTGTGGGGGCCAACGCGATCAAGGGCCCAGCCGAAGATCGCTGGGAACTCTTCAACATCGCTGAGGATCTGAGCGAAGCCCACGATCTCGCGGCGAAGCATCCAGAGATCGTGGCCAAGTTGAGGGCCCAACTCGAGTCGCTTGCGGCCGAAGCGGCCCCACCGCACCTGCTTACCAATCAGCCTCCCGCAGGCTTCACCACCCCCACGGTCTGGGGCGAGCATGCTGCAAAGCCACGTTGACGCGGTTTCGCGGCTGCCGCTGTGATCGCGTTTGGTCAGGAGAGCAGCGACGTGAGTACGTTGCCGGCCACGTCGGTGAGCCGGTAGCTGCGGCCGTTGTGGAAATAGGTCAGCCGCTTGTGGTCCATGCCGAGGAGATGCAGCATCGTGGCATGCAGGTCGTGGACAGTGGTGGGATCAACAACAGCCCGGTAGGCAAGTTCGTCAGTTTCACCGTAACTCGTGCCCCCTTTCACGCCGGCTCCGGCCAACCAGCAGAGGAAGCCTTGCGGGTTGTGGTCGCGGCCGCCGTTGCCCTGGGACACCGGCATCCGCCCAAACTCGCCACCCCAGATCACGAGGGTCGAGTCGAAGAGCCCGCGTTGCTTGAGGTCAGTCAGGAGCCCGTCGATCGGCACGTCGGTGGCGAGGCAGTGGCCCGAATGGTTGCCTTGGAGGTCGCTGTGGGCATCCCACTCGCCATCACTGTAGACCTGCACAAACCGCACTCCGCTCTCCACGAGCCGGCGAGCAAGCAGGCATTTCGTGCCATAGGAGCGGGTTTCCTTGCGGTCGAGCCCATACATGCTGCGAGTGAGTTCGGTTTCACTGGAGAAATCGATCAGGCTCAAGGCCTCCGACTGCATCCGCCAAGCCAACTCAAAAGATTGAATCCTGCCGAGCAACTCCGGCTCACCCGGATGCTGTTTGAGGTGCTCGGTGTTGAGTGAGGCCAGGAGGTCGAGCTGGCGTCGCTGGTCGTCGTCGGTGACATCGGACGGACGGTTCAAGTTGAGGATCGGGTTCCCACTGGAACGAAACAGTGTTCCCTGGTGGGCTGAGGGCAGGAAGCCGGCACTCCAGTTGAGCGGGCCTCCCTTTACACCTTGGGTGTTGCCAAGCACGACATATCCGGGCAGGTTCTCGCACTCGCTGCCGAGGCCGTAGGTCACCCAAGCGCCCGCCGAGGGGAACCCTGGCCGGGCAATGCCTGTGTTGATCTGGTAGAGGGCAGGTACGTGGTCGTTGGAGTCGCTGTGGAGCGACTTGATGAAAGCGAAGTCGTCGACATGCTTGGCGACGTTGGGATACTTCTCACAGACCCACGTCCCGCTTTGCCCGTGCTGCTGAAAGGCGAAGGGAGACTTCATCAACGGGCCAGGGTTTCCGTTGAAGACATCGATGTCGATGGTTTGCCCGTCGCGTTTGGTCAGTTCCGGTTTGTAGTCGAAGGTGTCGGCGCTGCTTGGTGCACCTTCCATGAAGAGCCAGATCACAGCATTGGCCTTGGCGGGAAAGTGCACAACGCGCGGAGCGAGCGGGTTTTCTGCCGGGGTGGCGGCCGCTAGTTCGCCGCTTCCGGCAAGCAGACTCTGCAGAGCGATGGCCCCGAAACCCGCCCCGGCCCGCTCGAGAAACTCCCGACGGTTGCCGCAGGCTTGGAAGCGACCGCAGTGGCTGGTGGTGATTGGCATCGGCATGCTCCGAGGCGGTGCGGGATCTCGTCGAGTCAGTCGAGATAGAGCAGTTCATTGAGGCCGAAGATCGCTTGGCAGTAGTCAGCGAGCGACTCGCGAAGAATCGCGTCCGGTGCGGCCTCGGGCTGTCGGCTGCCGCGGGCCTGCTGCTGGGACAACACAAACGCCAGCGCCGTGTCGCGTTCGTGCGGTGACGGCGGCCGTGCGATGCAGAGCAACGAACACTTGGTGATGGCGACTTCGAGATCGCTCGCGGACTCCCTCAGCAGCCGATCTGCAAAGTCGTAGGCTACGGTTCGCACGAAGGGATCGTTGAGCAGGGCGAGCGCCTGCGGGGCGACCGTCGTGTTGTCACGACGGCTGCAGCTCTGCTGCGCATCGGGCTTATCAAAAGCCTGAAGCAGGGGGTAGGGCACGACCCGCTTGTGAAACAGGTAAATCGACCTGCGGCGGACGTCGGGCGTGTCTTTGAGATCGCCTGGATACCCGTCCTTTAGGTTGCGGGCGACGATCGCTTCGGACGGGATCGGCGGTTTCACGGCTGGTCCATACATGGCGTCGTTGAGCGTGCCGCTGACGGCGAGCATCGTGTCGCGGAGGGCTTCGGCCTCGAGCCGCTTCAGTGGCATCCGGCTGAGCAGTCGGTTGTCTGGGTCGGCGGCCAGGGAAGCCTCGCTGCCGCGACTGGATTGGAGGAAGACGGCGCTCGTGAGCATCAGCCGTTGCAATCGTTTGAGTTGCCAGTCGTGTGTCACCAGGTCGGCGGCCAGCCATTCCAGCAACTGCGGATGTGTTGGCGCGTCGGACCGCACACCGAAGTCGCTGACGGTTCGCACGATGCCCTGGCCAAAGTGGTGCTGCCAGAGTCGGTTGACGATCACGCGGGCCAGCAGAGCCCCCCCTCCGTGGTCGACGTCGGTGATCCACTCCGCGATGGCCCGCCGTTGGTAGGTGGTGTCGGTCTTCGTGCCAGCCTCGCGGGCCCGTCGCCAGTAGTCATCCGGGGTCTGCCCTTGGGTGAGTACGCCAACGAAGCCGAGCTGCACCGGGACCGCGCGATCGTAGTAATCGCCTCGGCGAAAAAGCCAGGATGGCTGAGGGGTTGAGGCAACGTCTCGCCAGCCCAGCACTCGTTCTTGTGTATCACCCAGCGGAATCTCCGCCCGCTCGCCGCTGTGCAGGCTGCTCATCAGCCGGTAATAGTCGCGGCTGGGGATCGCATCGTATTTGTGGTCGTGGCAGCGGGCACAGCCGAGCGTGAGGCCAAGAAAGCCTTGGCCAATCGTGGAGATCGCATCGTCGAGTTCGTTGTAACGATTGCGGAGCCGCTCATCTTCCATCAGCCGGTCGGGTAAGGCGGCGAAGGGGCCTGCCGCTAGGAAGCCAGTTGCCGCAGTGGCGTCGGGGCTGCCCGGTTCGTATTCGTCCCCCGCGAGTTGCCAGCGGACAAACTGGTCGAAAGGCATGTCGCTGTTGAAGGCGCGAATCACGAAGTCACGGTAGTGGTAGGCGGTGGGGCGATCTCGATCGCTCTCCTGGCCATCGCTGTCGGCATAGCGGGCCACATCGAGCCAGTGACGGCCCCACCGCTCGCCATATTGGGGGCTTGCCAGCAAGCGATCCACGAGATCATCCCAGGCATCGACGGGGTTCTCGTTCCACGCGGTCGTAAAGGTGGTCACTTCGTCGGGGGTGGGTGGAAGACCAAGCAGGTCGTAACTCACGCGGCGGATCAGTTGGTGAGGGGCGGCTTGTTCGGAGGGCTTGAGGCCGGCTTCCGCCAGACGCTCCAAAACAAACGCATCAATTGCGGTTGGTGGCCAGGGAGCCATCGGCTCGGGGTGAGCCGCTGAGGGAACTGGCGGCTTCGCGAGCGGCTGAAAGGCCCAGTGTTCGCGAGCACGCTCAGTGCGGGGGTCGAGCATGTCGGCCTCCGCAGGCCACTCGGCTCCCTGATCGATCCACGCCCGCAGGAGCCCGACTTGTTCGGGCGTGAGTGGCTCGGCTTCTGGTGGCATGACTCGCCCCGGTTCGAGGCCGGCCACGAGGTGCACGAGTCGGCTCTCGGCACTGTTGCCGGGGATCAGCACCGCACCATGCTCTCCTCCCTCGAGCGTTCGCTGCCGGATGCCGAGGTTGAGAGAGCCTTCTTCATTGCCAGACGAATGGCAGTCGAAGCAGGCATCCCGCAGCAGAGGCTGCACGTCGCGGACAAAGTCGACGCTTCGCTCCAGGGATGGCGGCAGCAGGCTGGCGTAGTCGATCGCCGCAGGGGCCTTGGCCGCGAAGTTGGTGGCGATCTCTGCGGCCGTGAGCGCTCGGCTGTAGATCGCCACAAGGTGCAGGCTGCCAAGCCAAGGCCGGTCGCCGCTCGCTTCGTTGGCGAGCACCAGCGGGTAGTCAGTGCTCCAGGTGCCGACGTCGCCGCTGATCGTCGTGGTGGTGGCCAGCTCGCCGTTGATCCAGATCGCGGTTTCGCCGCTGGCGGCTCGGGTGTAGACCACATGGGTTTGGGCCAGCGTTGTCTCCACCTGCGGTGACGTCAGTGAGGGGATGCCATTGGTGGAGGTGCTCGTGGTGCGGAGTCGGATGTCGTAGGACGAGCCATCCTGTCCGAGGGTGACGTTCCGCTCGCTCGGATTGCCTGAAAGCGACACGATCCGCGCCGGGCCACCCTGCTTGGCGACCCCAGGCGTGAGCCAGGCTTCGATCGACAACTCGCCGCTGGCCCGAATCGCTTCTGCCAAGCGGGCAGCTGGGCCGGGGGTGCGGATCGCGGTGGAGCGGTGCACCTCGAGCGTTCCATTTTTCCAGGTCGTGGCGGCGGGCTGGGAGATCTCGAGGTCCAGCGGCGGTTCCACGCCCGAGGTGTCGGCCACCCGATTGCCAGAGGTCTCAGAGAAGTCGTAGAGGGCCACGAGGTCGCGGGAAACTCGTTCCGCCGCTGCCGCCGGCAGAGTGATCGCGACGAACACGCACAAAAAGACAGGCCGCATGCCGTGTGCCCTCGGGGCGGGGATGGGAAGCGGCATCCCGGCTACGTGGCCCAGAACTCGGTCCCAGGATGGAAGTTTCCCTCGATCTGCAATCTTACTCGACTTCGAGGCGAGTCGCATCGCCGCCAACCTGCTGCTTGACACGTTCCTTGGCGACGCAGATGATTCATGGGTTGGCTGCTGCTGATGTGCATGCGGCCGAGTCTTTCTCTGGAAACGCTCGTGAGATCCTCCCACCGCCTGTGACCAAGCCGGCAGCCATGCCGAGGTCAGCGTCTGCTTTTGCAGATGCGTGGTTGAGTCGACGCCACGATCGTGACGTTTTCAGCGCTGCTTCACTCATTGTGTGTGGCGTTGGGCGATCGCGCGTGTGCCGACACGGCAGCCGGAGGCGATGCGGGAGGTCCTCACACGTATTCGGAGTGGCGTGATCCCTCTGTGTGTCTGTGGATGTCGAGGAGACCTGCTTCATGCTCATCACCCAAACGCGTGGCAGCCGTGCGAATGGCTGCTCCCGATCACTGGCCGCACCTGTTGGTGGCGGGCTGTGGCGATCCGCGGCCAGCGGCAGCCGTCGGTGTTGGCTCGTGTTCGCTGTGACCGCCGGCATCCTCGCGGGATGGGGATCGACCGGCCTCGCGCTCGACATCACCGGGTACAGCGCCACGGCCAATGACCGTTTTGCGAGCGGTTTCCCCACCGCGCCGACCGCCAACACCAATGCCTCCTTCATCGGGCTGCCGTATGACTGGTCAGGGGTGGGGTGGTCGGCCACCGATGGTACGAAGGGCTTTGGCTTCATCACGCCACAGCATTATCTCGTTGCGAGGCATTACGGCGGAGCTGCCACGATCCGTCTCGTAAGCCCCGACGGCACGCTCCGCAGCGTTTCGCAGCAATCAGTGACGAATACCAACTACGGCGTGATCTTTTCGGGCCAGACGGTCGGAGATCTCTCTATTGGAAAACTGACGAGTCCGTTCTCTACCGCTTGGTCCATCGCACGGTATCCCGTTCTTGACGCAAATGCTTCGTCGACAACAAACACTAGTTACAACACCGCTCCGCTGCTCGTGTATGGTCGAGGACCCAATGGCTCGAGCAGCCCGCGAGTGGGAGACGCAACCGTGAATGGAACGTTTATAAGCGGCTTTGAGTCTGCCGTGACCACAAGCTACGCGGACGTTCAACTGCAAACGGGAGACTCGGGGAGCCCGATATTTATTCCGTGGACCAATCCGAATGGAGCTGCGGAGTTGACGATTCTGGGCAACAACGCGGGTACAGATTTTTCGACTCTCAATGCGTTTAACTACTTTGCGAACTCGACAGTGATGGGGGTGATGAATGGCATCATCAATCCCGATGGCTTCGCGTTGCGCGTGACGGGCAACCCGAGTTCAGCCTGGGAAGGGGGAGTTGGTGGGCCAACGGCCGACAATCTCGGTCAGAGTACAAACTGGTCAGGCAACAGCGTGCCAACCGATCTCTACACACGTTTTGATGCCGACGTTGCCCGCTCGCTCACGCCCAACGTGAACGTGCCCACGAACCTCCGTGGTCTGTTTTTCCTGTCGACAGCCGGCAGCAGTGACGGCTTCACGTTCTCGGGAGCGAATGCACTGACGATTGGCCGCGGCGGTGTGGTGAACTACGACGCGGATCGGCAGACTTTTTCTGCTCCGATCACCCTTGGCGCGAGCCAGTACTGGGATGTGGGCGCTGGCGGTGTGACGGCTGCTGCGATCACGACCGGTGGCAATCTGCTGGAAGTGGCCGGAACGGGCACAGCGATTCTCTCGGGAAATGTGTCGGGTACCGGAGGCGTGGCCCTCTCCGGCAGCCGGCTCGAGATGACCGGCACCAGTAGCTACACCGGCGGCACATGGGTGCATGCGGGGACGCTCGCCGTCGATGGCTCGATCGCCTCGTCGAGTGGCGTCACCGTCAATGCAGGAGGCATCCTCGGGGGCTCGGGCACGGTGTCGGCCATCAGCGGAAGCGGGTCGGTCGGACCGGGGCAAAGCCCCGGCATCTTGACGGGGACGAGCGTGTCCCCCAGTGGTGGCCTCGATTTCTCTTTTGAGTTTACGCAAACAGGCTCGCCGACCTGGAACGCCGCGACAGCGAGTGGCAACGATGTGCTGCGGCTCACGGATGCCTCCAGTCCATTCGCATCTTCGCTGACGAGCGTGAATGAGATCGATATCTATCTGGACGTCGGCTCGCTCACACTGGGCGACACCTTTCGTGGAGGCTTCTTTACGGACCGCTCCGTCGATTTCATCTCGAGCCTCGACAACGCGAGCTTCACCTACTTCCTCGCCAGCGGCACAGGCACGGTGACCTACAACGGCGTGAGCTACGATCCCTACGCTGGGCCGTTGTCGTTTGACTGGACCACCGTTTCGGAGACAGCGACGTTCGCTGGCGGGAGCCAAACCGGTTTTGTGAGTCAGTTTGTGGCGGTGCCTGAGCCCGCGACATTGGGCTTGCTCGTTGGTGCGGGAGTTGTTGGTGCCAGCGGATGGTGGCGACGCCGGTCTCGAAATCGCTGCTAATCCCGCAGAGGCACCCGCAGCTGCTTGGCTTGCGAAGAAGCAAGCATATGGAAATCGAGGTGGTGCTTTACGATCGCAGTACCTCAGGTCTGTTCTGCTGTGATGGAACGGATTGTGCGTTGCCGCTGCGGTCCGTTGCCTCCCCCTTATGATCGCCCCCGAGCCCCGCCCCCAGCCCATTTCTCAACAAGCAGTCCCCGCCGCAGAGGATGCGGTGCGGCTGGTGGAGCAGGC
>JBMTLP010000112.1:0-8746 GCA_049433245.1 Pirellulales bacterium | reverse complement strand
GTCGCTTGGGAAAGTTGAGATGCTGGTAGTAGCCGGCCGGCTGGTACGGCCGCACGCTCGGTCCGCCGAGCTGCTCCACCAGCAGGCCCCCGGCGAAGAGGGCCGTGTCTCGGACATGCTCTGCAGGCAATCGCCAGCGGCCCTGCCGAGCCAGGAGTCGGTTGTCAGGGTCGCGAGCGAGCAGCTCCGCCGACGCCTCTGACGACTGGCGATAGCTGCGGCTGGTGACGATCTGTCGGATCAGGCTGCGGAGATCCCAGCCGGAGGCCACCAGCTCCACCGCCAGCCGATCGAGGAGTTCCGGGTGATCGGGCGGCTCGCCCTGACCACCAAAGTCGTCCGTGCTGCGACAGAGCCCTTCACCAAAGAAGAGTGCCCAGAGGCGGTTGACCACCACGCGGGCGGTCAGCTCGCCGATGCCGCCTGCGGCAGTGGGCGTGACCAGCCAGCGAGCCAGATCGTCGCGGCCAAGGCGGCCGTCTGCTGCGAGTCGGCCGAGAAACGCCGGGACGG
Source organism: Pirellulales bacterium (assembly GCA_049433245.1). Classification (GTDB taxonomy): domain Bacteria; phylum Planctomycetota; class Planctomycetia; order Pirellulales; family UBA1268; genus M30B53. The sequence goes on along the minus strand of JBMTLP010000112.1, from coordinate 8,233 downwards.
CGGGCTCCACCACGTCGCCGGTTTCATCCATCCAGTTGCCTCGCGGCAAGACCCGTACTTCCCGCGGCGCGTTCAGGCTTTGCGTGACCATCACGGTTCGGGCGAGTGACTTTCGCTGCGCGGTGAGTGCCTCAAGCCGAGCCTGCAAGGCAGCCGCCGCATCGGTTTCTTCCGAGTCCGCCGCATCCGGTTGGCCGGGCAGGGCGGCACGCTGCCGCTCGATTTGCGTGATCTCGACATCCAGTCGAGCCGCCTCAGCACGGTCAAAGGGACTGACCACCGCCATCTCAGGAAGGCGGGTGGTCGGCAGGGTGTTGGTGCCTCCGCCAAAACCAGCGTTTCCCATGTGCTGCTCATCATCAATGTCGGCGAAGAAAGCCCCCATCGCGTAGAAGTCGCGGGCGGTGAAAGGATCGTACTTGTGGTCATGGCACTGGCTGCAGCCGAGTGTGGCCCCCAGCCAGACCTCCGACACGTTGCGAACGCGATCTGCCTGATAGATCGCCCGATACTCGTTGACCTGGATGCCACCCTCATGCGAGGTCTGCAGCAGCCGGTGATAGGCCGCAGCGAGCACCAGGTCGTCTGGATGCTCGCCCTCAGCAGGCTCGACCAGATCGCCAGCCAGCTGCAGCAGCGTGAAGCGGTCGAAGGGCAGATTCTCCAAAAAGGCATGGATCACCCAGTCGCGATAGGGCGAGGCGTTGTGGGTCTGGTCACCGTGGTAGCCGACCGTGTCGGCGTAGCGAACAAGATCGAGCCACCAACTGGCCAGTCGCTCGGCATGCCGCGGCGAGGTCAGCAGGGCCTCGACCACCCGCTCAAACGACGCGGGTGAGGCGTCAGCTAAAAACGCATCCACTTCGGCTGGCGTTGGTGGCAGCCCGGTCAGGTCCAGGTGCAGCCGGCGGATGAGCGTTACGGGATCGGCATCGACGGATGGCGAAAGCCCCTCCTGCTGAAGGCCCGCAAGCACGAAGGCGTCGATCCACGACTGCGGCCAGTCGGAGTCGGTTGGCTCGGGAGTGGGCCAGGCCTGCGGTGGCACGTAGGCCCAGTGCGGCGCGTAGACAGCACCCTCGGCGACCCACTGCTCGAGCAGCTGCTTGTCCCGCTCGCTGAGGACGCGATGGCTCTCTGGCGGCGGCATCAGCAGATCGGGATCGTTCTCCCGGATGCGGGCCACCAGTTCGCTCGCTGCGGGGTCCCCCGGCAGAATCGCCCGCAGCCCACTCTCACCTTCGGCGAGGGCGGCATCGCGATCATCCAGCCGCAGGCCTGCCTGCCGGTCATGCTCGTCGGGACCGTGACAGGCAAAGCAGTTGCGGGAGAGAATCGGGCGGATGTCGCGGCTGAAGTCGACCGGCTGATGCTCGGCGGAAAGGCTCACCGACGGGACCGCGAGCCCCGCCACGATCACCGGCACATACCAGGCGACCTGCCCGAGGAGCACAAACGCCACAGGTCGCAGACTCTTGGCGGAAAAACACACCAGTCAAAATCCTCACAAAACCAGCATCGTGAAAAGTCATGAATTATAGTTGTGGCGTGTGGCGGAGCCGACCTCGGTCGTCGCAACGCCACAGCAGGGCAGGTCGTTGACGGTCGCCCCGCCGCGACTTTACAGTCTGCGGTTAGTTTGACGATTTTTCTGCGTGTTCCTGCCCGTGCGCGCCGATCATCCAGAACAGTGCCGGCAGGTCGTGAAAAACGCCGCCGTTTCCTACCGTTTTCCAGGTCCACCTCCCTTCAGAACTCTCGAGAGGAACGTTTCGTCCATGGCCAAGTCCGCTCCCAAGGCGTCTAAAACATCCAGCAAGCCCGCCAGCAAGTCTCCAAAAGCAGCCGCCAAGCCTGCTGCCAAGGCGAAGGCCGGGAAGCTGATCTACTTTTTCGGCGCGAAGAAGTGCGACGGCGACGGCACCATGCGATCGCTCCTTGGTGGTAAAGGCGCCAACCTCGCGCAGATGACGAAGATCGGCTTGCCTGTTCCTCCGGGCTTCACGATCACCACCGACTGCTGCGTCGATTTCTACAAGTCGAAGCAGAAGTTCCCCGAGGGCCTCGAAGAGCAGATCGCTGCGAATGTAAAGCTCATCGAGAAGGAAACTGGCAAGAAGTTTGGCGATCCAGCCAACACCCTGCTCGTGAGCGTTCGCTCCGGTGCTCGTGACAGCATGCCAGGCATGATGGATACGATCCTTAATCTCGGCCTCAACAACCAGACCGTGGTGGGCCTTGCCGAGGCCACCGGCAACGGCCGCTTTGCCTACGACTCCTATCGCCGCTTCATTCAGATGTATGGCGACGTGGTGATGGGCGTGCAGAAGCTGCACGAAAACGAGCACGAGCCCTTCGAAGAAGTGATGGACGGGCTGAAGCACCAGCTCGGTATCACCGAAGACCTCGACCTGACCGAAGAGCACCTCCGTGAGCTCATCAAGCGGTACCAGCATTTGATCAAGCAGCGGACCGGCAAGGAGTTCCCTCAGGATCCGATGGAGCAGCTGATCGGTGCGGTTGGCGCCGTGTTTGGCAGCTGGATGAACGAGCGGGCGATCCTCTACCGCCGTAAGTACAAGATTCCAGACGAGTGGGGCACCGCCGTCAACGTGCAGGCGATGGTCTTCGGCAACATGGGCGACGACTGTGCCACGGGTGTGGCCTTCACGCGTGACCCAGCCACTGGCGAAGACGTGTTCTACGGTGAGTACCTGATCAACGCCCAGGGTGAAGACGTGGTCGCCGGTGTGCGGACACCGAAGCCCGTTGCCGAAATGGCCCACGACCCAGGTTTTGCCAGCACCTACAAGCAGCTTGAAAAGGTGCGAGCCACGCTCGAAAAGAAGTTTGGTGATGTGCAGGACTTCGAGTTCACCGTTGAGAAGAAGAAGCTCTACATGCTTCAAACTCGCAACGGCAAGCGCACCGCGATCGCCTACGTGAAGATTGCTCACGACATGGTCAAGCAGAAGCTGATGACCCCTGAGCATGCGATTCGTTCGGCGGATCCGGATGCCCTTTCGCAGCTGCTCGCTCCGATCTTCGACCGCAAGGCCTATGAGGCGGCGGGCAAGGAAGGTCGACTCCTGACTGCTGGTCTGCCAGCCGGTCCGGGTGCCGCCTCCGGTCAGCTCGTGTTCACCGCTGCCAAGGCGGAAGAACTCGGCTCGAAGGGGAAGAGCGTGGTGCTTGCTCGTGTCGAAACGAGCCCCGAAGACCTCCGCGGCATGATCGCCGCTGAAGGCATCCTCACCAGCCGTGGTGGTGTCTCCAGCCATGCGGCCCTCGTGGCACGCCAGATGGGCAAGGTCTGCGTGGCGGGTGCTGGTGCGATTCAGATCGACTACTCCAAGGGCACCCTGACCTGTGCAGGCAAGACGCTCAAGGAAGGGGATGCGATATCGATCAACGGATCCACCGGTGAGGTGTTTGCTGGAGCGATCGCCACCGCTGACAGTGAACTGAAGCAGGTGCTCGTCAGCGGCACGATGAAGCCCGAAGACTCCGAGGTCTACCAGTACTTCGCCTTCGTGATGAAGCTCGCCGACAAGTACCGAACGATGGGCATCCGCACCAACGCCGACACCCCAGAGCAGGTGCGTCAGGCGATTGCGTTCGGAGCCGAGGGTATCGGTCTGACTCGTACCGAGCACATGTTCTTTGAAGGGGATCGTATCGACGCGATGCGTGAGATGATCCTCGCTGAGAACACCGAATCCCGCCGCGAGGCCCTCGCAAAGTTGCTGCCCTACCAGCGTGAAGACTTTGAAGGCATCTTCCGTGCCCTCGAAGGTCGGCCTGCCACGATCCGGTTCCTCGACCCCCCGCTGCATGAGTTCGTGCCACACGACACAACCGCTCAGAAGGAACTTGCCGCCAAGCTCGGCATTTCGACTTCAGCGGTGGCCAAGCGTGTTGCGGCTCTGCATGAGTTCAACCCGATGCTGGGTCATCGTGGTTGCCGTCTGGGCATCTCCTATCCGGAGATCTCCGAGATGCAGGCCCGTGCCGTGTTCGAGGCAGCTGCCAAGGTGCAGAAGGACGGCATCAAGGTTCGCCCTGAGATCATGATCCCGTTGGTGGGCTTCAAGAAGGAACTCGACAACCAGGTGGAGATCGTGCACGCGGTCGCCAAGCAGGTTCAGAGCGAGACCGGACAGAAGATCAAGTACCTTGTGGGCACGATGATCGAAATCCCACGTGGTGCCCTGACGGCCAACGAGATCGCGGAGACGGCAGAGTTCTTCTCCTTCGGCACCAACGATCTCACGCAGACCTGCCTCGGCATGAGCCGCGACGACTCTGCAACGTTCCTGCCGCTCTACACCGAGATGGGCATCGTGAAGGCAAACCCGTTTGCTTCGATCGACACCACCGGTGTTGGTCAGCTGATGAAGATCGGCGTGGAGAAGGGCAAGCAAACTCGCCCGGACATCAAGCTGGGCATCTGCGGCGAGCACGGTGGCGAGCCACACTCGGTGGTTTTCTGCCACGAGATCGGGCTCGATTATGTCAGCTGCTCACCGTACCGCGTGCCTGTGGCACGGCTGGCAGCTGGTCAGGCCGGCCTGAAGTACGGCAAGAAGTAGTCTCTCTCGTCGGCTGTTAGATTCTTGCCAGCTCACCTTCCAAACGCGACGCGACTGGCGATCTCTCTGGGGATCGCTGTCGCGGCTGCGGTTGGGGTGGCTGTGCTCCCACTCTCAAGCGGTGAAGGGGCCTTGCCTCTCGAAGCCCACAGGCTTGCCAGCGTCTTGGCAGCAGTGGTCGTGTTGTGGGTGAGTGAAACGCTCCCGCTGCCCGTGACGGCTCTTGCGGGGGCAGCCGCCTGCGTGATCACCGGCGTGGGGCCTGCCCGTGAAGTGTTCCGGCCTTTTGCTGAGCCGCTGATCTTTCTCTTCATCGGGTCGTTCATGCTCGCAGAGGCGATCCGCGTGCATGGCCTTGACCGGCGCGTAGCGTATGCGGTGCTCGCCCAGCCTTGGGTTGGGGAGCATCCCAAGCGGATCATGGCGGCGATCGCGATCGTCTGCGGGCTGATCAGCGGTGTGATCTCCAACACCGCCACCACCGCGATGATGTTTGCGATCGTGACGGGCATTCTGGCGGCGATCGAGCAGGCGCACCAAGGTTCTCCGCACGCAAAGCTCAACCCTCGCTTTGCTACGGGGATGCTCTTGGTGGTGGCCTTTGCCTCGTCGATTGGTGGGCTCGCCACCCCGATCGGCACCCCACCCAACCTGATTGGGCTGGCATTCATCGAGAAGCAACTTGAGATCGACATCACCTTCTTCTCATGGTGCCTGCTCGGCGTGCCGCTGACGCTGGCCATGCTCCTGGTTGTGGTGGCGGTTGCCCTCGCGCTCTTTCCTGCTGGTGTCTCGCGACTCCACGGCATGACCGACTACGTGCGCTCGGAGCGGCAAGCGCTCGGTGGCTGGACGACAGGACAAAAATCAGCCGCGGCGGCTTTCGCGATCACGATCGCACTCTGGGTAGCCCCCGGCGTGCTGGCCTTGGTGCTTGGCAAAGAGCATCCGTGGTGCCAGATCCTCGCCTCACGGGTGCCGGAAGGCGTGGCTGCTCTGATTGGAGCCGTGGCCCTCTTCATCCTGCCAGGAGGAAATGGCAATCGCGTGCTGAGTTGGGAGCAGGCTGCAAAAATCGACTGGGGTGTGGTGCTGCTCTACGGCGGAGGGATGGCGCTGGGTGAGCTTTCGTTTTCCACAGGGTTGGCTGACGGCCTAGGAAGGTCGATTACCGGCCTGATCCCGGATGGGGGTGGAATCACATTGATTGCCGCAGCTGCCATCGTGGCTGCGATCACGAGCGAGTTCACGAGTAATACAGCGAGCGCCAACATGGTGGTGCCCGTGGGCCTCGCTTTGGCGACCGCTGTCGGGGCCGATCCACTTCCCGCAGCCCTGGCCGCCACATTCGCTGCGAGCTTGGGCTTCATGATGCCTGTTAGCACCCCCTGCAACGCGATCGTCTACGGCTCTGGTCGAGTACCCCTGGCCGATATGGTTCGGGCCGGTGCTATCCTCGACGTCGCCGGGGCTGCCTGTGTCACGATCGGCATGCTCGCCGTCGGACGGTTCTGGTTTCCTTAACTATCAACCGCTGCGTCGGCCTCAGAAGCCAACTTCAACCGTCGCTCCGCAGTGGTTGCACCGCGGTACACACGGCGGCATCGGTGAGGGTAGGTAGCCCTTGGAAAAGAGGGCGTTGAACCGTGGGAAGCATGAACGGCGATAGGACTGATCACAGGGATCGCACACCGGCCCACAGGCACACGGATCCATGACATTGCCGTGCCACGGCGGGGTGCGACAGCTGTTGCAGGGCTCTGAAGTCATGCCGAGCGAGCCGACATAACCAGATCCGTCGTCCATCATCATCACATCACCGTCCATCACCGTCTCACCATCGAGCATGGCGATTCGGGTCGGCCGGGCCGCGCGTTGCTGCGACACGCTGGCCGTACCGTAAGCTGCCGATTGCCGAGGAGGTGGCGTCTGCCAGGACGAACCGAATCCGGTGCCAGGGGACGTCGGTCCCTGGGCCATCGAAACGCTGCCACTCAATACGAGGGCCATCACCGCCACAAGGGTCAGGCCAGCCCGAGACAACCCGACATTTCCGATAACTTTTTGGTCGCGCATCAGAGCGTCCTCATGAAACCCGCGATGCGGGTCGGCACGTCAGGAACCCTCTGGGCTCCCTCTCTGGTCTCTTCGGCGGCGGCGAAGATCGGCGTCGAATCAGCTGCCGAAATATCCGGGCGTGACGGTTGATCCGGTCATTCCGCAGGCCCCATGACCTGCGGCTGGCAACGGCGTATGCTGCCAGCAGGAAATCCATGCCGACACCATCCACTGACATGATCGAACTTGCCGCCGGCCACGACGAGCCAATTCGGCTTGCCCGCAGGAAAAGCCAGCGCTCCTTTGAATGCCGTGGACCGCAGGGCATTTGCGACGCAGCAGCAGCGGATCGTGCGTTGCAGGCTGTCCGCCAACCACAGGCTGGCCCGCCCCTCGCAGCGCACGTGGTCGACGGAGACCGGATCGTGGTGGCGGTCGCCGCTGACGTCCCGCAAAACCAAGCCATCCTGCAGTCGGTTGTTTCCACGCTGGCAGAGGCAGGGGCGACCGACGATCGCATCGAGGTCCTGCGTCTCTGGTCAAATCGGCTGCAGCCGGTGGTTGCTGGAGCGACAACGGTCATTTTTGACCCCAGCAATGAGGCCGACACCTGCTACCTGATGGCGGACGACGAGGCAAATCCTTTGTATGTCGCCCGGGCGCTCGTGGATGCCGATGTGGTGGTCAGCGTAGGCTCGTTTGGCTGGAACGCCGCCCTCAGCGGCCGCGCAACCGAAGGGGAGCTTTGGCCATCGTTTTCCCGCGCCGCAGCCGCGGAGCAACTCAAACGCACGCTGGCCTTGAGCCCTCGCGGCGGACACCAGGCCTGGAAAACCACCGCCCACGACGTACTCTGGCAAATCGGCGTGATCGCGGAGGTCCGGGCCGTGTCGGGCGTCGGCGATTCGCTTGCGGACGTGAGTTTTGGCATGCCGCACGAGGTCGTACGTACGGCGCGTCGTGCCGCCCGCGACTGGTCTCCCCGGCTTTCGCAGGCTGCTGAGATCACCGTGGCAAGTCTGGCAGACCCTCACGCGGGCCTCGACACCGTGGTCCGTGCCATCGCTGCGGCCTCCCGCGTGACGTACCCCGACGGAACGGTGTGCGTTGCCAGCCGACTCAGCGAGCAACCCGGTGTGGTGTTTACCCGCTGGCGGCAGGGCGTTGAAGTGGAACCACTCGTCCGGGAGGCCGTACGGAGCGGCGACCCCGCCTTGATCGCCGACGCCTACCTCACCCGTCAGATCGCGCGAAACCTGGGTTCGCGGCGACTGGTTCTCGCCAGCGACCTCGATGGAGCCGCCGTGGAAAGCCTCGATATCGGTCACGCAGCAACTGCCGAAGATGTCGAGCGGTTGTGCCACACAGCCGAGAGTTTAAACGTGCTGCACGAAGCCGACCGGATGCTGCCACGGCTTGCCTGAAACTCGCAGGCCTCCACTGGCAGTTGGTTTCACGCCGACAAACTGGGCGTTGGCAGGAACATGCGTTAGCACGGCGGCCTGGCTCGAGCCGGCTCCGCCTTCTTCCGCTCGCCGCTGTCCCTCGCTGCGTGCGCTCGCCCCTCTGGGGCTGAGTGATAG
>JBMTLP010000111.1:0-8819 GCA_049433245.1 Pirellulales bacterium | reverse complement strand
GCTCTACGCGACTCTCCTGCGGTCGGTGGGGCAGCCGGTTGATCGGTTCAATATGAGCGACAGCATGGCCCAAAAGTTTGACTCTGGCTCGGGTCCGCTCGCAGACGTTCTCGCCTGAGTCAGGTCTCTGTTTTCGATCGGCTGCAGCTATGTCTTCACGCTTCGTTCTGCCCTGTGCCCTTGCCGTGGCGTGCGTGCTGCGGACCGCGGTGCCGGCAGGCGGTGCGACACCAGCAGATCTGGCGGCAGACAATTTCGCTGCGATGGCGGCCCCTTTTCTCATCCGGCACTGTGTGCACTGCCACGCGGGTGAGGATCCGGCTGGAGGGCTTTCGCTCGGCGACCTCGGTCCGGTCGATGAGCTCAACGCGGACACATGGAAGTCTGTGTGGGCCCAGGTGTCGCTGCAAGAGATGCCCCCTCAGGAGGAAGACCAGCCGAGCGTGGTTGAGCGGGTGCGGCTTGCCGACTGGATTGTTGGAGAACTCCAGCGGGCCCTGCAGGCGAAGGGAGGCTTCCGGGACCACATGGATCCCAGCAAAGGCAACTTCTTGGCCCACAGTCTGCTCTTTGGCGAACTCCCTGACGGGCTGGAGCGGATGCCCTCGTCGTCGCCTGCCAGGCTCTGGCGGGTCACGCGGGAAGAGCACATGACCCGGCTCAATGAACTGATCAATACCGAGCCATCCTACGATCCGAGCAAGCCGGGCCTGCGGACACACGGCGACGGTGTGCCCACGAATCACGGGGGCGAACTCAAACTCTACTTCGGCACCGACCGCATTCTGAAATGGCAAGGGGGCACGGTGGCCTACGCCACAGCCGTGAAGAGCCTGCCGGCGATTCTCTCGCCGCCGCGGGACCATGGTTTGAAGAACTATCCCGATTTGGTGAGCGTCAACGGCGCTGAGGCCACGCAGATCATGGCGGCGGCCGGCGACATTCTTCGCTACATGGCATACGGACCACTGAGTATCGCCAACCCCGAGCAGATCACCGACGACCCAAACTCGTATGTCTTCGAAGGCGATCTCCGTGGCCTGCCAACATCGATCGTGTACAGCACAAAGGTCGTGCGTCCGATGACACCCGTGTACGACCTCTTCGAAGCGAAGGAGGCAACAGAGCCTGCGGTGCGGGCCGCTGTCGACTTTCTGTTTGAGGCGCTGACGTTCAGACCTCCTACACCGCATGAATCCGACACCTATCTCGCCGTGGTGATGGAGTCGATCGCCTCGCTTGGTAGAGAAGAAGGAGCCATCCTCGGGCTCTCGGCAATCTTTCTCGACCGGGATGCACTCTTTCGATCCGAGTTGGTGGAGGAGGGGGAGCCCGACCCGTACGGACGCGTCATGCTTCGCGATTGGGAACTCGCCCTCGCGGTGAATCATGCCCTCCGCTATCTGCCGCCCGACGAACCCCTGCGGCGGGCTGTGCTTGAGGGGCGGATGCGGTCGCGGGAAGATGTGCAGCGTGAGGTGTAGCGAATGCTCGCTGACGAGGCGATTCGCAAGCCGCGGGTGCTGCAGTTCTTCCGCGACTACTTCGACTACGACCAGGCGGGCTTCATCTGCAAAGACAACAAAGCTCTTGCCGACACCGGGATCAACAATCGCGGCGAGGCGCACTACCGGGCGATGTTTGACGCGACGGCGAGTTCAGAGCGGCTGATTGAAGAGATTCTCCGGAATGACCGCGATGTGTTGCGTCAACTCCTGACGACCAAGCAGGTCGTGGTGAGTCCGGCGGATCGGCTCTACTTTGGGCGGCTGAGCGACTCCGACAAGCCGCGGGTCGAACCGGCTGAATTCGCCGGAGAGGCGATCTACGCTCGCGTGAGTCGGCCGAGTTTCGGAAACGGGTCGATGAAGCCAGAGCGAAGGCTGTCGACTGCGCCTGAGGAGCGGCTGGGGCTGCTCACCCACCCCAGTTGGCTCGTGTCACACTCCGACGCGATGGATAACCACGCCATCCGCCGCGGGCGTTGGATTCGCGAGCGGCTGCTCGGCGGCGGGATTCCCGATGTGCCAATCACGGTCGACGCGATGCTGCCAGACGAGCCAACGAACACGCTGCGTGAGCGGATGAGAGTGACGCGCGAGGCCTCGTGTTGGACCTGTCACAAGAAGATGGATCCGCTTGGACTTCCCTTCGAGATGTACAACCACGCTGGGCTATTCCGCACTGAGGAGCAGGGGGCGCCTGTCGACACGTCTGGCGAGATCATCGACTCGGGCGATCCAGCGCTCGACGGTCCCGTCGAGAACGCAGTTGTCATGATCGAGCGGATCGCCTCAAGCACACGAGCGGAGCAGGTGTTCGTGCGGCATGCTTTCCGGTTTTGGATGGGCCGCAACGAAACGCTACACGATGGCGTGGTCTTGCAAGACGCCCACCGCGCGTACGTCGAGAGTGGCGGCAGCATGCGGGCGCTCCTTGTTTCCCTGATTACCTCCGATGCGTTTCTCTACAGAGCGAGAGTAAGCGACGAACTCAGTCAGCCGACGCGATGAGAAGCATCGCGAAGGAGCACGACACGATCACCTTGCCGAGCGCGGTAACCAAGTAACGTGACCACGGTACTCCTCGTCATCGATGTGCAAAACGACTTCTGCTCCGGCGGAGCGCTGGCTGTGCCCGATGCAGACGCAGTGATTCCTGAAATCAACGCGTTGGTCGGCGAGTTTCGCCACGTGTTCTTGACGCAGGACTGGCACCCCCGAGGGCATGTGTCTTTTGCCTCCAGTCATCCTGGAGCACAGCCGTTCGGCAACGTCAAAGTGCCCTACGGCGAGCAGGTGGTGTGGCCCGACCATTGTGTGGAGCACACACACGGGGCGCTGTTCCACCCCGGCCTGAGGGTTCCCGCAAACGCGTGCGTTGTGCGCAAGGGCACTCGACACGACATCGACAGTTACTCAGCGTTTTTGGAAAACGACCGAAAAACGCCGGTTGGACTCGATGCTCTTTTCAGCGACCTTGATGTGAGCGAGATCGTGCTCGTGGGGTTGGCGACAGACTTCTGCGTCTTGCACTCTGCCCTTGACGCACGTGCGATGGGGTATGGCGTGACAGTTGTTGAGTCAGCCTGCCGCGGGATCGATCAGGATGGCTCCTTGGCAGAGGCTTGGAGGCGAATGACGGCCGCTGGTGTGCGACGAGCGTGAGCTCACTCCGGGATGGCCTTGAGGAACTCAAACGCGGTGGCAGGCTCGAGCGAGCCGCTTGCGTCGCCGTGGTAGGTCTCATCGCGCTTGAGGGGGAGTCGTTTCACGCCACCGCCTGCTGTGAAATCGACGTTGTCCAGGGGGAGCCAAAACACCGTGGGGCTGGTCGCCGAATCGAAGTAGAGCACACGGTTCTTCTGGTCATGGACCGTTCGCCAGATGGTGCTGGCGATGTTTGGCTTGCCTGGGGTGCGGATCCCCAGCGGGGTTGAGGCGTTGCGGATCACGCTGAACACGGACGCGACGGCATCGTTGCCCTGCAACGAACTGGGGATCGCGTCGACGTAGAAACTCGCCCGCACAAAGCGATCACTCGCGCGGATGGTGCCGGGCAGCATCACGTCACCCCCGACTTCTTTCCAGTAGGCGTTGAGGGCCAGTTGTTGATCGTAGGGAGGGGAGTTGGTCATCACCGTGTATTCACGGCCATGATGAATAACCAGCCGCCCGCCGAGGTATTCGAAGATCGCGGAATCGCCACTGGGGTCGGAAATGGCGAGATGCCCCACACCTGGCTCGCCGTTGGGGAGCACGGGGGCCACGATCGTGAAGGGCTCTTTCTCGAGTGATTCAACGGCTTCAGCGACCGTGGCGTAGGAGTCGAGCACATACTGCGCCCAGCCACCGATGGAGAGTGTGGGGCGTTCAGCGACGGCCTTTCCGTAGTTGCTTTCGGCGAGGTAGAGCGTGTTGGCGACGAGGCCTTTCTCGTTCATGCCATCAACGCTGGCCACCCCGTAGAAGCTGACGGCAACCGAGCCGAAGCGGCTGGTCCAGGTGAGGCTGGCCTCGCCCGCGTTGCCATGTCGTTGCATGCCCCGCGGATACACCCAGAGTTCAGACCCGGGGTCCTCGGCCCAGTCCATAGAACGCCCAATGAGCACGCCACCGTCGTCAAATCGATGCATGCAGCGCGTGCACGCCTGAGCCGACGTTGGCGACCAGAAGCACGTAACCGCCGTGGCGAGAGTCAGCGAGTACAGCAGGTGAAGGAGACGCATGGGTATGTCTGCCGAGGTGATTACAGGGATTCTTGCCGAGGGGAGAGGCGAAGCACGTCTCTGAGCCAATCCCGCGCCGCTTGACGGGTTGCCGACGGCCGCAGCGCCCAGTCATCGTCGTGGTTCACGTAGCCCGTTTCGAGAAAGGTAAAGCGGCCAGGGGGGGCGGCATCATCGAGGTGACGTCGAGTGGCTTCAAGGGCCGGATTCGTTTGCCCAGGGGCGGCATCGCCCGTTGATTCAGCCAGGATCAGTTGGCTGCGGTTGCCGAGACGCGAGAGGCGGCGGGCTGCTGCGTCCGCGGTGCTCCCCGGAAACGGCCAGGCCCGCAAGCCGTCGTAGTGGCTAAAGCAGACGGCCGCTTGCCACAGCGAGGCGATCTCGTCGTCCGCGAGCCCGAGGGCATTGCAAGCAATGGAACCTCGGGAGAAGCCGACTAGCACAACACGCTCGGCGTCGCCGCCAAAGTGTTCGCAGACTTCGTGGATCGCAGCTTTGGCATACGCCACGCTCGGCTCGTGGTCGTAGTTGGGAGGCGTGCCCCACCACTGAGAAACATTGTGCCCGCCCTCACCATCGAGGAAGGGGAGGCCGAGTACGATCATGCCATCGGTGCCCGCCAGCCCCTGCGCGAGTGTCGCGTCTTCCACGCGGCCGGAGTTGGTGTCGCCATTTGCGGCACGATACGGACCATTGCCCGCCCACTCCACCAGCACGGGGTATCGCTGTCCTGGCTGCCAGTCGGTTGGCAGGCTGAGGGTGTGGTAGCAGGCCGCCGCCTCGTTGCCGGGCAGCCGCATCAGCACCCGCCGGCCAGCGGCCGGTGGCAGCGATGAGAATGGAGGGAGCAGCACATCCGGCTCGCTCTGGCTGACCGAGAGTGCTGCTCGCGCGGAAGCGTCGCGGGGCAGGAGACGAATCTGGCGGATGTCCATGACCGCGTTCTTGTTCTTCTGCACACACGACACCCGCAAGCGATGGCTGTCAGACGCAGGGAGCGAGAGGCTGCCCGCATGCACCCAGCGGAAGTTTTGGAAATGCCCGGTCTCTACCACGGTGTGCTCGAGCGAGCTTTCCCCGGCGGCGATGCGGATCACGCTGCCTCCCTGACCGGCTCCGCATCCTTGCATCACGTGGACATCCCATGTGCCGGCATGGGGCGTGGCCAACAACCATTCCACGAAGTCGTCCTGGTTGACCCAGTAGCCGATCGTGTTCTTGTGGGTGAGTGGTTCAAACTGCAGTTTCTCACTGGTGACGATACCGTGTCGGGCTGGCAGTGTGATCGTGCCATCGGCTGCGACGCTGCAGGTGTGGCCTTCGGGGCTGTACTGCGGGGGCGAGTCGCACCGCACGTGGATCGTTGCCGGGTAGGCGATTGCGTCGGGAAGGGCGATCCGCCACTGCTGCGGATCCTGGCTGAGCGAGAGCAGCTGCTCCGCAGGTGGCAGAAACGGAGCGAGATACCGACTGTGAGCAGGGTCGTCTGCGATGGGCTCTGCCGTGGCTGCCTCCGATCGGCCTGTCCAAAACAGATCGAGCACGACGTTGTTGAGTCGCGGTAAGGTGAGCTGAGCGGGCGACGGTGCGGTCGCGAGATGCACGAGCAGCTGGTGCCCGTCGACCTCGCACGCCGCGTCGGCGGAGTTTGGCAGCACGAACGTGTGTGGGTCTGCGCTCGCAGTCGCGCCAGCGGTCACTGCAAGCGTGAGGGCAGCCAGCGAGAGGAGACGCCGGGGCAGGGCCATGGCACGGATCCTGTAGCGAGCAACGTTTTCAAAGCCTTACGATACACCACGGTTCCTGAATGCAATGAAAAAGGGGGGGATATGCGGCTTTGGGTTTTGTTGGCATTCGTGCTTGTGGGTAGCCAAGTCTCTGCGGCGGAGTCCGCCCGGCCGAACATTGTGTTGGTGATCGCTGATGATCAGGGGTACGGCGATTTGGGGCATACGGGAAACCCGGTGATCCAGACGCCCCATCTCGATGCCCTGGCTGCCGAGTCGACCAGTCTCACGAACTATCACGTCGCGCCCACCTGCTCCCCCACTCGCGCTGCCCTCCTCACGGGCCACTGGACTGACCGCACGGGCGTGTGGCACACGATCAACGGCCGGTCGATGCTGCGAGAGAACGAAATCACGCTTGGGCGGCTCTTGGCCGACGCGGGCTACGCCACCGGCATGTTTGGCAAGTGGCACCTGGGGGACAACTTTCCCTATCGCCCAGAGGACCGCGGTTTTTCAGAGGTCTATCGGCATGGAGGAGGGGGCGTTGGGCAGACTCCCGACCTCTGGGACAACGCCTACTTTGACGGTCACTACTTCCACAACGGGGAGGTCGTACCGGCCGAAGGTTTTTGCACGGACGTGTTCTTCGGGGCGGCAGCCAACTTCATCCGCTCATCGGTGCAAGCGCAGCAGCCCTTCTTTGCCTACATCAGCACCAACGCGCCGCACGGGCCGCTGCACTGTCCGCAAGCCTATCTCGATCGCTACGCCGACCAGCCGCCAGCGAGCGCAGCCTTCTTCGGCATGATCTCCAACATCGACGACAACGTTGGGAGCCTGCGGGCGATGCTTGAAGAGCTCGGTGTTGCTGAAAACACGCTCTTCATCTTTACGACCGACAACGGCACTGCGAGTGGGGCGAGTGTGTTTAACGCGGGGATGCGTGGCCAAAAGGGGAGTGAGTATGACGGGGGGCATCGTGTGCCGTTTATGGCCCACTGGCCTGCGGCAGGCTGGAATCGGCGGCATGTCTCCGACCGACTCTGCCATGCGATCGATGTGGTGCCAACGCTGGCGGAGATTGGCGGCGTGACGCCGCTTGCGTCGGTGCGTTGGGACGGTGTTTCGATCAGGTCGCTGCTCGATCCCGCGGTCGATGCCGACTGGCCTGATCGCATGCTCGTCACCGACTCGCAGCGGGTGCGAGATCCTGTGAAGTGGAAGCAGACGGCCGTGATGTCGCAGCAGTGGCGGCTCGTGAATGGGACCGAACTCTATGACATGGCGAGCGATCCTGGTCAGCAAACCGACGTGGCGGCGGAGCATCCGCAGCAGGTGGCAGCGATGCAGGCCTTCTACGATCGCTGGTGGACTGAATTGCAGCCGACTTTTGCGCAAACGACGGAGGTGTACGTGGGCCATGCCGATGCGCCCCACGTGAGCCTGACATGCCACGACTGGATCGGCGAAGAGATGTCCCCTTGGAATCAGCGATTTGTTCGCGAGGGCCTCGGCTACGCTGCCGGCGACACGTCGCGGCGTGAGGCTGCTCGCGGGTCTGCGCCGCATCATGGGCATTGGGCGATCCGCGTTGCCACGCCGGGCGACTACCGGATCGCGGTGCGACGCTGGCCGGCAGAAGCTAACGCCAACATCACGGCAGCTCTTCCGGCCGGTGAGGATGTGCCAGGAGCGTCCAAGGCGTTTCGTGCTGTCGACGGCCGAGCGATCCCGGTGACCTCGGCGGTGCTGCGGATCAACGACGTGGATGTGGCCACGACTGCTGTGGGGGATGAGGCTGCTGCCGTCTTCACGGCGACGCTCACCGCCGGCTCGCATACCCTCGCACCGGTCTTCACCACCGCAGATGGGCAAGAGGTCGGCTGCTACTACTGCGACGTAAGTTTGCTCGAGCGGCAGCCCGCAGCGGGGGCGCACGCGGCGCTGGGCACGGCAGGGGAGCTCGTCTTGTCCGATAGCTTTGAGCGATCGGAACTGGGCGCTTGGCAGGTCGCCGTGCCCGCCTTTGACGTGGCCGACGGCGTGCTGCGATCGCAGCAAGCGCGAGAGGATCATGGGGCCGTGGGGCGGGCGGCGATCCCTCCGTGTGCCGACCTGATCATGGAGTTTCGTTTTCGCTTCAACGGTTCCCCGTCGTTCAACGTGGTCTTTGACGATAAGACGCATGCGGGCACGCACGCGGGGCACATCTGTCGCGTCAGCATCACTCCCAAGCAGGTGCGGTTGGGAGACGACTGTGAGGGGATCATGCGGAACGATATCTACGCCCTTCGCCGAGATGCCGCCGTGCGGGATGTGGGCGAGTTGATGACGTCGGGGCGAGGGCTCGCGGTGCCGCTGAAACTGGCCGTGGACGACTGGCACACCGGGCGGGTCGAGATAGTTGCAGGCCAGATGCGGGTCGTGGTCAACGGCCATCCGGTTGGGTTGCTACGATCTCCAGGCCTCGCCCACCCCACGAAGTCGAGCGTGCATTTCACCGTGCCTGGCGATGGCATGGAGTTTGACGACGTGCGGCTCTGGCGGGTGGCGCCGTAGGCCTCTGGTGTTGCGGGGCTGGCTGCCGCAGACTGTGAGAAAGGTTCAAACGAACCAAGCGAAGAAAGGGTTGATCGATGCGTTGCGCTGCCTTGTTATGTGCTTTTGCTTGCGTGTTCCCGGTGGCTGTGTCGAGTGCGGCAGACCAACTGGTGATTCGTCAGGCTGTGTATGGCGATCTTCCTGAAGGTGGGAAGACCGATGTCACCAAGATCGTTTCGGCCTTTGTTCGCGACGGGCAACTGCGGATCGAGGCAGCCAACAATCTGTTTGGCGATCCGGCTGAGCAGGTTGGCAAGACC
>JBMTLP010000110.1:0-8836 GCA_049433245.1 Pirellulales bacterium | reverse complement strand
GGGATCGGGCTCGTGGTGATCTGGCGGATTCCGACCCTCCCCGACGACGCCCCGCGGGCTCCCCGCATGACGGCTGGCTGACATCCAGGCTCCCCAAGAGTGCCCTCCGCGGCCTTGTGGTTCACGAAGCCGAGCCGACGCCGTAGCCGACCGCTCCGCTGGGACGTAGGCTGTTTGCCGCACTCGTGACTTCCGCTCCACCGGGATCCACACTCTGGGAGATTCTTGATGACCGCAGTTGCTCCTCGTCTCTGCTCACTTCGCGCTAAATCCTGGCCTTCGGCCATCACGGCAGCATTTGCCGTCCTCTGCCTGCTCGCGGCTGTTGGCTGCGGAGGTGGTGAAGGCGGTAAGCGAGAGTTCATTAGCGTGGGCACGGCACCGATCGGCGGCGTGTTCTACACGGTGGGCAGTGCTGTCTGCGACGTTGTCAACGAAGCCCAGGGCGATCGTGGCTGGCGGGTCTCTGCCGAGAGCACCGGCGGCTCCATGGAAAACATTCGCTTGCTCTCGCAAGGCAAACTGCAGTTTGCGATGTCGAACTCGTCGATCACCTACTTCGCAGTGCGAGGCGAAGAGGGCTGGGAGGAAAAGCATGCCACGCAGAGCGTGATGACTCTCTTCCCCAACATCGCGCAGTTCGTCGTGCCTGCCGCGTCAGAGATCAAGTCGATCGCAGACCTCAAAGGCAAGCGGGTCTATGTCGGCCCAGAGGGCGCAGGCTTCGAATATTTTGTTCGCCCCATCCTCGCGGCCCACGGCCTCACGATGGATGACTTCGATGCCCGCTATGGCAGCCAGCAGACGGCCGTCGACCTGCTTGGCGATGGTTCCGTGGATGCAGCCATGATCGGTGGCGGCACCCCCAACCCTGCGTTGTCTCAGATTGCTCAAGCCGCTCCGGTCCGCCTGGTTCCGTTCGATGAGGCCGCTCGCACAAAGCTGATCGCGGACTACCCGTTCTTCGAAGACGCCACCATTCCAGGCGGCACCTACGACGGTATCGACGAAGACTTCTCCGGCCTCAACGTAGGCTCGGCACACCTCGTCACCGATGCTTCCGTGGACGAGGCGATGGTGTACGAGTTCACGAAGATGGTCTGGGAGAATCGGGAGAAAATCGCCGAGCGACATCGCGCTGCCCGCGCGATCAACGAGAAGAATGTCGTTCGCGACAACGGCACCACGTTCCATCCGGGGGCCGTCCGCTTCTACACCGAGGCTGGCCTCTGGCCAGCGGAGTAAAGCGTCATGGCACAGGGACACGCCCCGGAAAACCGCGGCACTGCTCCGTTGACGGCCAACACAACAGGGTCTGTGGATCTCAGCCGGGCGCTGCGGCTGATGATCGCCACGGCCCTGGCTGTGTATGTGTTGCTGGAGGTCAGCATCCCTGTCCTTCCGCCACTGGCGGAACTCTCCATCTTTGGCGGGTTTGGGCTCGTGCTCTGCTTTCTGGGCGGCACACCGGCCGAGACTCGACTCGCGCGGGTGATCGATGCCCTCCTCGCGGTGGCCTCCGCGGTGTGCTGCGGTTACCTCGTCATGCAGTCTGAGTCACTTGGCCAGCGGGCGGCGCTCTACACAACCACTGACCTGGTTGTCGGCGGGATTGGAATGCTGCTCGTGCTTGAGGCCGCTCGCCGCTCTGTGGGCTGGTCGCTCCCCATCCTTGCTGGGCTGTTCTTGCTCTACGCCCACGAGAGCGTGGCCAGGAACCTGCCCGACTGGCTCTTTCCGCATCGGGGCCAGGACCTGCAAGCCATCGTTGGGCAGAGTTGGCTTCGCAGCGAAGGTGTGTTTGGCACCGCGATGGGGGTTATGTTTCGCTACGTGTTCCTATTCGTGCTGTTCGGGGCCGTGCTTGAGGCTGCCGGAGCGACCGGCTGGGTGATCAGCGTGGCGCAGCGGATCTTCGGCAAGCGAACCGGAGGCCCGGCCAAGGTCGCCGTACTTGCAAGCGGCCTGATGGGCTCGCTATCGGGGAGCGCCGTGGCCAACGCGGCCACGACCGGCACATTCACGATTCCGTTGATGCGGAGCAGCGGGTTTCCTGCGGTCGTGGCAGCAGGTATTGAAGCGGCGGCCTCCTCTGGAGGCGCCCTCGTGCCGCCCGTCATGGGGGCGGGCGCCTACATGATGCTCGAGATCATCAACCGCGACCCGCCGGTGCGATTTCTAGAGATCGTGCAGGCCGCTCTGATTCCGGCCATCCTCTATTACCTGTCGATCTTCCTGCTGGTGCACTTCTACGCCCGCCGCATCGACGACGATCGCTCCGGCTCCAGCCCATCCCGCGCGGAGAGCGACGTGCCGACCGCATCAGGACAGGCCACAGGCCTTGAAGACACACCTGTCTTCAGCCTTGAGGGGCTGACCTTTGTGGGCGCACTCGGCGGGCTGATGGCACTTTTGTTCGCGGGCTTTTCTCCATTCCGAGCCGTGAGTGTCGCCACCTGTTTTGCGATGGCCATGATTCTGATCAACCCCCGCACAGGAGGCTCTTGGCTTTCGCGGGCAGCCGCCGCGGGCTGGTGGGTCGGCCTCTCGGTGCTGTCACACGTCGTGTTCCCCGATCACATCGGCTGGGGTGAAGCGCCGATCGCGGGCCTCGCAGGGCTGCTGGTCACACTGGTGGCCGTGAGCCTGTTTGTGCCGCTCTGGAACGGTCGCATGATTGCCTTGGTGAAGACCACCGCAATCGGAGGCACTCCCCTGGTCGCCGCAGCGGCATGCGTCGGCATCATCGTCGGCTTGGTCTCTCGCACCGGCATCGGCACCGGCGTTCCGGCTGCCATCATTCCGCTTGCGGGCAACAGTCTGTTCTTGGCGCTGCTGGCCATCATGGGCTGTTCGCTCGTGCTGGGCATGGGGCTCCCCAGCGCCGTCTCGTACCTCTTGCTGGCCACGATCATTGGCCCCGTATTCAACGATCCCACGCTCGGTGTGCCCATCCTCGCTGCGCATCTCTTCATCTTCTACTTCGGAATGATGGCGATGGTCACGCCTCCGGTCGCCTTGGCCGCGTATGCCACCGCGTCGATCGCCGGAGCGGATGTGATGCGGGCGAGCATGGCCGCCTTTCGCTTCTCGCTCGTTGGCTTCTCCCTCCCGTACATGTTTGTCTACAGGCCCGCGTTGTGCCTGATGAACCACGAGGGAGGGCCGGCTGCGCCCCTTGCTGTGCTCGGAGCGGTCACAGGGGCCGTGGTGGGCGTGACCGCCCTCGCCGCGGGCATCGCGGGCTACCTCAACGCCCGTCTCTCTTGGCCTCAGCGACTGGTCTGCTTTGCGGCAGCGGCCTGCGGACTCGCCCCCGACAGCCTGAGCATCGCGGGCACAGGATTCTCCTTCGTCGATCTCGCAGGGCTGCTTCTGCTGGTAGGCGTGGGGTTCTCCGCTCGCCGAAAAGCCGGCGAGACCGCCCCAGCCTGAAGTCACGAGCGGCAGCAGCCGGCACGCTCTGGCTTCATGCGTGCAGCCGGCACGCTCTGGCTTCACGCATGCAGCCGGCACGCTCTGGCTTCACGCATGCAGCCGGCACGCTCTGGAGAACGCGCCGGCTGCGATGAGGAGATGAGTCTTTAGGGACCGTCGCCTAAGCGATCACGGTCCGATCGATGGTGGGCACTTGGCGAGGACGTCGCGGGGCCCGCGGGGCGTGTAGGACGGATAGGCCACAGCACCGGTTGGAGGACCAGCTGGCCCGATGGGCTCGCAACCGCCCATCGCACATCGCTCGCCCGGGGTGAGCCGATGGCGAGCCAACCCGCCGTAGCGACCAACATGCTGCTGGCACGCGTGGCATGAGCCATCGTGACAGCCGCGGCCATAACAACCGCCATGCACGCAAATGCCTTGATGGCAGGCCAGGTTGCCGCACGCGCCATTGCCACATCCATTCGCGTGGCCGTTACCAGCCCGACCGCGAAGCAGCCCACCGCGACCGGCGCCATCTCGGCAACCCTCGTGTTCGCATTCATCATCGGTGCAGCTTTGGAGATAGCCAGCCTGCTGGACGCACTGGCCATCCGGGCAGTCGCCTTCAACCATCACGCCAGCTGCCCCGCCGTTTTGGCCGGCGTACGGCCCATCGACGTTGAGCAGAAAGAGCCTGTCAATGATCGAACAACCGCTGCCAGCGGCGATGACCACGGCAGCGAGGCTCATGTAGAGCATGTGTTTCATAGTGGGATCCCCTCCATACGGAAGCGGCGACCGGCAGCAATGGGCCGTCGGACCGATTCTTCCGAGACCACCGGTGGTATCGGTCGTATGGCCAGTGCGGGATGAGAAAACCTCAACGCCTCTACGGTTTAGCCGTCGAAGCGACCCACGATCAGCGAGATGTTTTGCCCGCCGAACCCGAAGCTGTTGGAGAGGGCACGGGTGCAGGGTGCTTCCCGTGCCTCGTTCGGGATGTAATCCAGATCGCAATCAGGATCTGGTGTGTCGTAGTTGATCGTGGGGGGCAGGATCTGGTCACGAATGGCCAGTAAGCAGACGATCAGTTCGGTGGCCCCAGCGGCAGCAATCAGGTGCCCCATCATGCTCTTCGTGCTCGAGACCGGAATCTTGTAGGCCTGTGGCCCGAAGACGTGCTTGATCGCCAGCGATTCCACACGATCGTTGACGCTCGTGCTCGTGCCGTGCGCGTTGACGTAATCGATGTCACCCAGCCCCAGCCCAGCATCGTCGAGCGCCATCCGAATACATGCCGCAGCGCCCCGCCCCTCAGGATGGGTGTCAGTGATGCGGTAGGCGTCGGCTGTGGAACCATAACCGAGGAGTTCACCGTAGATCGTCGCACCTCGTCGCTTGGCATGCTCGAGTTCTTCGAGCACGACCATAGCCGACCCTTCACCCAACACGAACCCGTCTCGATCTCGATCGAACGGCCGACTCGCGCGATTCGGCTCATCGTTCCTCGTAGAGAGGGCCGTCAGCAGATTGAAGCCAGTCACGCCAAAGGGATGAATCATGCTGTGCGTGCCGCCCGAGAGCATCACGTCGGCTTCGCCACGGCGAATCAACTCGGCGGCCTCACCAATCGCTTGGCTGGAAGCCGCACACGCCGTCAGGCAGTTCACGTTGGGCCCCTGAGCATTGAACACGCCAGCGAGGTGCCCCGCAGGCATATTCGGCTCCTGCTCAATTTCTGCGAGCGGGTGCAGACGCTCGAGGCCCAGTTTGGTGAACCGGGCGATGTCGAGGGTTTCCCCTTGGATCGCCTCCATCATCATCGCGGTGAACGACTGGAAGTCTTGTTGACCCTCGCCGCTGCCGAGGTACACGCCGAGTCGGGTGGGATCCTCGAGCCCGCCCACGAGCCCTGCGTCGGTCATGGCCGACATCGCAGCCCCGGCGGCAAACTTCGTGTGCCGGCCGCAATACTTCCAATCCTCGGCGTTGTAGCCCTCGTCGGAAATATCCCAACCGCGGACTTCCGCCGCGATCTTGGTGGGAAACTGCGACGCATCGAAGATGGTCGTTCGGCCAACGCCCGAGTCGCCCTTCTTGAGGTGCTCCCAGAGCGTTTCGACACGCGTGCCGAGGGGCGTGATGCACCCCATTCCCGTGACCACCACACGTCGTCTGCCGCTGCCCATGTTCGAACCGCCCATCACGTCGGAATGCCGTCGATCGGAACCTTCAGTAGGCTCCATTGTGATTCCTGTCTGCGGAGCGGCCTAGACCGCGACACCGCAAACGGTTTTCTCACCAATCGCGCCGCACGAGCGGATTACCCTCCTGATCCTTCCCCACCTCGAAGATTTTGAGGTGGTCAAGCCAGGTGAGCAACTCGTCCGGTGCAAACAGCGTGGGCACGCCCTCCCCTGGCTCGAGGTGAGCAAAGAAGAGTTCGGCCTCACCTTGCAGCTTGTCACCAATCATGCTCGTCA
This sequence comes from Pirellulales bacterium, assembly GCA_049433245.1. Lineage (GTDB taxonomy): Bacteria > Planctomycetota > Planctomycetia > Pirellulales > UBA1268 > M30B53. Next base: position 2,933 of record JBMTLP010000110.1, on the reverse strand, counting down.
CCTTCGTGAGCGAGCCCGCGGGCTTGAGATCCAGCACGCTGGCCTCAAAGCGGAGGGTATCCCCTGGCTCTGCGTCGAAGTGAAAGACGGCAGCGGCGACTTTCGCCAGAACTACGCGACGATTGAAATCGATCGCATCGGCCACGAGCAAGCCGGCCGTCTGCGCCATGCCTTCCACGATCAGCGAGTTAGGCATCAGCGGCAGACCAGGAAAATGGTCGTGCAGATGCTCCTCGGCGAGCGACACGTTCTTGATCGCCACCGCTCGACTGCCACGGACAAACTCTTCAAAGCGGTCGATCCAGAACCAGCGCATGCGCACTCCTGCAGTGGGCGGTTGTCCTCGGACCTCGAAGGTCAGCCGGCAACCTTCGACCCGACGTATCGCACCATGTCTTCGACGGTCAGCGTGTTGGCAAAGTTTTGCACGCTGGGATTCGCCTCAAACTTCGAAAGATCGGCAAACGGCATGCGGGACTTCAGTTCCGCAATCCCTGCCGCGTTGACCTTGCCATCAGCCACGAACTCGCTGCTGGAAAGCACGTCTTCAGGGAACAGTTCCCCTCGGGGGATTTTAATGCTGAAAGCTATTTCGAGACGGAAAACGATGTCCAGAAAGTCGATGGATTCAGCACCCAAGTCGCCGACCATGGTCGCCTCGGGCGTGACATCTTCCTCATCAACGCCGAGGGCGTCCACGAGGGCAGCTTGGACCTTCTCGAAGATTTCATCACGCGACGACATCGAATGGCACCTTGCAAAGGAAGGGAAAACGGTACGGGTCTGGTAAACCCTGAAGGCAGATTTATAGGACTGAAGTGCTGGGAAGGGAACCCGAAATCGGCGCCATTTCCGCAGTTTGCCAACCGCTTGGCAACGGCATCACTTCTCAGACGGCACGGCCGGCGAAGACCTCCCGTCCAGATTTCCGCTGGCGACGTAGCGCGCATAGACCGGTTGACGGCGTTCCGCGCCCCTCACCGGAGGAGCGAGCAAACTCCACATTCGCCTCATTTTGGCTCGCACGCGGGCGTCAATGGCATCGCCATGTGGCACCCGCTCGGCCATGTTGTAGCGCTCGAGCACCAGACGGGCAGTCAGGCTCTGACGGTCTCCCACGAGGCCCGACGCCTTGATTTTGGTGGTGGTTTCATCTTGGGAAAGCACTTCGGCAGTGACGGTCAGCACGCTCCCCGGTTCCGCGAAATCGCCATATTTCACGTTCCGAGCCTGCCGCAGCACGACCACCGAATGGGCAAAATCCTCGCCGAGCCGAATCGTCCACGCCGCAGCTTGGGTCATCGCCTCAAGCATCAACACACCGGGCAAAACCGGAAACCGAGGGAAGTGGTCCGCCAAATACTCTTCCGAGAGCGAGACCCCTTTGACGGCAGTGATGCTCTTACCGGGCTCGATAGCGATAACGCGGTCGATCAGGGAAAAACGCATGGCGGCTCGCAGGGGAGATTCAGAAACACAACGCAGCCAGATCGCTGACCCGACTCCATCGGAGCATATCGGCGTGCGACATAAAAAAACGGCAGCGAACTTCAGCCACACCCTCTGACCGCTGCAGACGAGAATACCGGTCGGCTTTCCCATCTGTCAGCCGGACAGGGGTGTTTTGACCATGCTGCCAACCTGACAGCCCTAGGGTCGGCTTTTCGGGCGTGCGCCGGTCTCCAACCCATTCGATTGGCCGCTTTTTTCGAAGTTTTCGCCGCTGAGAAGCAGTTGCGTTGCAGCGGCCCGCATTTTCGGCACGGACTTTGCACATCCGTTCAGCATGCGAAGGCAACGGCTTTCGCTCTCGTTTCGCATCTCCGTTTTTCCCGAAAGGAGCGATATATGCATCCGTTTCAGGCCACCCTGCGACGCGGTTTTTCTCGACCTCTCGACGAACTTCGTGATGAACTTGATCGGCTCTGGGCCCCCTTCCATGCCGCTCCACCGCTGCCTGGTTGGCGCGTGCCTCAACGGGCGGAACGTTTCCCTGCGGTCAATCTCAGCGAGAGCGACGAAGCCTTCTTCGTGGAGGCGGAACTCCCCGGCTTGGCTTGTGAAGCGATTGAGATCACGGCCTGCGGGGACGAACTCGTGATAAGCGGGACCCGCCCTGAGCCGGCGGTTGAAGCAGAGAGCGGGACCGCCAAGCGTGCCTGGCATCGCCGCGAACGGGGAACTGGGGGGTTTGAACGCAGGATCGCTTTGCCTTCGACCGTCGATGCCACGCGGGTTGAGGCCCAACTCGTCGATGGCGTGCTGCGTGTGACCTGCCCGAAGGCGATCGAGGCGAAGCCTCACAAGATCCCCGTCAGGGCTTCGTAAACGCAGCGACTCCTGGACCGTCTGACCTTTGAGATTTGCAACCCAGACAAGGAGATGACCCATGCACCACACCAACCCACCGCCTGAGCACACCACCGCAGACGCCTCGTCGACGCCGTCCGGCAAGTTGCTCTACGCTCCCAACGTCGACATTTGCGACGCCGGGCCGGAAGTGACGCTCGTGGCGGATGTCCCCGGGTCCCAGCCTGACACCATCGATATCCGCTACGAAGACGGCGTGCTCACCCTGCACGCACCGGTCGCCCCCCGCGAGGTGCCCGGTCGGATGCTCAAGCAGGAATATGGCATCGGCAGCTACCGTCGCAGTTTTCGGCTCGGTGAAGGCTTTGACCCGTCGCAGATCACTGCTGAGGCAAAGCATGGCGTGGTCACAATCCACGTGCCGCGCCTGGCGGCCACCCAGCCTCGCAAGATCGCGGTCACATCCGCCTGAGCGGCAGCACCAGCAACCGCGACGATGAACTGCCAGGCCAGCCTGGCGGGCCCATGCACACCATCGGCCCGCCAGGGCCTGGGTCGCCGCGGACGAAGGCGTGCTTCATGCGGAGGCATCTGCGCAGCGTATGATGCGGCTTCCCTAGCTG
>JBMTLP010000109.1:0-8942 GCA_049433245.1 Pirellulales bacterium | reverse complement strand
TGTCGGGCGGCGAGCCGGTGATTCTCGACGGGCATCAGGGGGTGATCATCCTCCAGCCCGACGAGGAGACGATTGCCCACTACAAGCTCGAGCTGGAGGCTGCTGCAACGGTTGCTGCCTCGCTTGGTCGGCTTCGCGATCTCCCCGCGGAAACCACCGATGGGGTGAGGGTAAGCCTCATGGGGAACATTGAGTTCCCCAATGAAGTGGAGGGCTGCAAGAAGCAAGGCTGTGACGGCATCGGCCTGTACCGTACCGAGTTCCTCTACCTCACCAGCCGTCGTGAACCGACCGAAGAGGATCACTTCAACGCGTATCGGGAAGTGGTCGAGTCGATGGATGGGAAGCCGGTGGTCATCCGCACGCTCGACCTCGGTGCCGACAAGATGCTCACCCAGACGACACCCGAAGAGGAGAGGAACCCGTGCCTGGGTTTGCGGAGCATCCGGCTTTCGCTGCGGCAACTGCCGATGTTTCGCACGCAGTTGCGGGCGATCCTGCGGGCAAGTGTGCTCGGGGATGTGCGGGTGATGTTTCCGCTGATCTCCACGATTGTTGAACTTCGTCAAGCGAAGATGGTGCTCGCTGACGTGATGGAAGATCTCGCGGAGCACGACATTGCGTTCAATCGCAATCTGCCCGGGGGGATGATGGTCGAGACGCCTGCCGCTGCGGTGATGCTCGACTCCTTCATTCGCGAGGTGGATTTCGTGTCGATCGGCACGAACGACCTCATTCAATACACATTGGCCGTCGACCGGAGCAACAAAGAGGTCGCGGATCTCTACAACGCCTGTGACCCGGCGGTCTTAAGGCTCCTCGAACAGTCGCTGAAGGTAGCGGCTGCGGCGGGTGTGCCTGCCAACGTGTGTGGCCAGATGAGTGGCAGCGTGATGTTCACGCCGCTGCTGTTGGGGCTGGGGCTGCGGCACTTGAGCGTGCCTGCCTCAGCCGTTCCAGAAGTGAAACAGCTTTGCCGGAGTGTCTCTGCGGCCGACTGCCGCGAAATCGCCCAGCGTGCCCTCCAGATGGACAGTGCCCGCGAGGTGAAGGCGTTTCTCCGCGATCAGTTGCGGCGAGTGATGTCCCAGACGCTCGCCTGACATCAAGGGCCCGCGTGGCCCCGCCCTCTGCGGCGTACGAAGACTGAAAGGAAACAGACGAATGAAACAAGAGATGCTGATCAACGTGTCTCAGTCGGAAGAGTGTCGCATCGCAATCATTGAGGACGGTTCGCTCGAAGAGCTCTATGTGGAGCGGACGAGTGCCGACAACTACGTCGGCAACATCTACAAGGGAAAAATCGTCAACATTGAGCCGAGCATTCAAGCGGCCTTTGTCGACTTTGGTGTGGGCCGCAACGGCTTTCTGCACATCAGCGATGTGGAGCCTCAGTACTACCGCCAAGGGGGTATCGACCCCGACAAGGCCTTCGACCTGCCCGAGCCAGCCGGGAAGGAAGCCGTTGCGGATGGCGACGACGCCTCCGCGGCGAGCAAGGCTGCAGCCGCCAAACGTCGCGTGCGGTTTGGAGACCGGCCCCGGGTCAAGCCTCCGATTCAAGACGTGCTGCGTCGTGGTGACGAGGTGCTCGTGCAGGTAATCAAGGAAGGCTTTGGCACCAAGGGGCCGACGCTCTCCACCTACATCTCTATCCCCGGGCGGTACCTCGTGCTGATGCCGTCCCTCGGACGCGTGGGCATCTCCAAGAAGATCGACGACGAGCGGAGCCGCCGCTTGCTCCGCGACATCATGGTCGATCTTCAGCCTCCGAAGGGCGTGGGCTTCGTGGTGCGAACAGCAGGCACGACGCGAACGAAGCAGGAGATGGCCCGCGATATGGCCTACCTGCTGCGACTCTGGAAGAGCATCGTGCGACGGATGCGAAAGTATCCTGCGCCGGTCGACATCTACCAAGAAAGCGACATGATCATCCGCACGATTCGTGACATGTTCACGGAAGACGTGGGGCGAATCCTGATTGACGATCCGGCGGCCTACGAGCGGGCTCGCGAGTTCCTCGAACTCGTGATGCCGCGGTATGCCTCTCGGCTGCAGCTCTATGATGGCTCGGAGCCACTCTTCCACCGGTATGGGCTGGAGGACGAGATCAGCCGCATCCATCAGCGGAAGGTGCCGCTCAAGGGAGGTGGGTCGATCGTGATCGATCAGACCGAGGCCCTCGTGGCGATCGACGTCAACTCGGGCAGTTTCCGTACGGAGAAGACAGCCGAGGAAAACGCCTACCAGATGAACCTGATCGCAGCCAAAGAGATAGCCCGGCAGCTGCGGCTGCGCGACCTTGGTGGTGTGATCGTCAACGACTTCATTGACATGCGGCGGGAGAAGTATCGCCGCGGTGTGGAGAAGGCGCTGCACGACGCGATGAAGCGAGATCGTGCCCGCACCAAGGTGCTCCGCACGAGCCCGTTCGGGCTCATCGAGATGACTCGCCAGCGGATTCGCCCTTCGCTGCGAAAGAGCATTTTCCGTGATTGTCCCACCTGCGATGGCACCGGGATGGTCAAGACCGCCGAGAGCATGTCGATCGAGGTGATGCGGCTGTTGGGGCTGGCTGCGATGCGGGACGACATCGTGAAGCTCACGGTGACGGTCCACGAGGAGGTCAGCACCTGGATCAACAACCGCAAGCGGCGGGAAATGGCTCAGTTTGAGGATGCCAGCCACATCGAACTCCACGTCCTTGGCCGAGAGAGCGTGTCTCCCGAACACCTCGTGTTTGAGGCGACCGACTCCAAGGGGAAGGTTGTGCGGTTTCCGTAGGATTTGCGGAGGGGTTGGGGGCCGAGTGCCCCCGCCCCACCCACATTGTCGACTCTCGAGTGGCCCCCCTTTCTTCGTGCTCGTTTTTGGGCTAATCTTCGACGTTCCCAGTTTTTTGACCTGTTCTCGACTCCTGTGAGTGACTTTGATGGCTGACTCCGCGACCGACACCGCCGCCACAATGGCTGATTCCGCTCAGCTCTACGCCGTTGTTGCCGACAGCGGCCGGCAGTTCACCGTCCGCGAAGGGCAGGAGTTGGACGTGGCCTTCCGCCACGTTGCCGTCGGGGCTGAGATCGTTTTCGATCGCGTTCTCGCGGTGAACAAGGAAGGCGCGATGACGCTCGGCACGCCCGTCGTCGAAGGGGCGAGCGTGAAGGCCGAAGTGCTTGGCGTAAAGCAGGCCAACAAGATCTTCGTTCAGCACTTCCGTCGTCGTAAGAACTCGCGTCGTCGTACGGGCCACCGCGAACTGCTGACCCGTGTGCGTGTTGCCGCCATCCAGGCTGGCTGATCAATCGAGGCGAGGCGCGTTTGCTCGGTGAAGGTGCCTCAGGCCTTGCCGAGAAGTTCCGCCAGAGGGCGTCCGCGAGCGCACAACGCATCGACCGCTGCCGTGACCGCAGGGTCTTCCTCCACTGGTGGGGCGTGGTGCGGCTTGAGCCTCGCGTCGATCACCAGCGGCCCGCGGCAGCCCCAGTGCTTCTGATGGATCGCTGCGTCGACGCCATGCACGTCGGCGGCAGGGTTGGACCTTGTGAAAGTCACCCAGAGAAAGTTGGCGAGCGACGCACTCGTGAAGGCAGGATCGTCAACGACCACGATCAGCGGCCATGGTCGCAGCGGGTGCTCGTCGTCGATCGCTGCGGTCAGTCGGGCGATGTCAGCCGACCATGGGGCTGAGGCGGTGCTCTTCCAGATGCTGGCGTCGCTTTCGCGGCGTGGGTCGAAAGCGAGCGTTGGCTTCGGGTTGATCTGTGGGCCGCGGACTGCGATCACACCCGGCAGGCAGACGTGGGGCTCGCCAAAACCGTCAGGGAGGCTGATGCTCGACGGACGTTCTCGCGGCAACTGGCGGACGGCTGGGCCGCGAGCCGCGATTACGAGTTTGCTGCCCACGTTGAATCCGCTGCCGGAGTAATCGAGCGTGTCGATCGTGCTCTCCGTATGGAAGTGCAGGTCGCGCCGCCAGTCGGCTCGAGCGAGGAGATGCGCAAGGACAGCCTCCACGTCGTGGGCGTCGATGCCTGGGGCATCTCCTTCAGCCACGATGAAGAGGTACTTGGCGAGCGAGAGCTGCCCCTGCCCGAGGATGGCCGAGGCTTGTGTGAGCAGTTCTGCGGGGCGGTCCGCTGCACGCCAGGGGAGGTATCGCTCGCTGCCGACGGCGAGCAGCAGCGGGTGCACCCCTGAGGCGTCGACGGCGTGCACGCTCTTCACGCCCGGTAGCACGGTGGGGATCACAGGGCCGGTGAGTTCGTGCACGAGCCAGCCGAAGAGGGTGTCTTCCTGGGGTGGTCGACCGACAACGGTCACTGGCCAGATGGCGCCCTCGCGGTGCCAGACATGCTCAACCCGCATCACTGGAAAGTCGTGCTGGCGGGCATAGTAGCCGAGGTGGTCGCCAAAGGGGCCTTCGGGCTTGGTGGCTCCGGGCAGCACGGTACCTTCAATCACGAAGTCAGCGTCGGCATAGATACTCGGTCGACCAGGCCGCCGGATCATCGGGATGCGGTGGCCGGCGAGCACGCCGGCAAAGGTGAGTTCGGGGAGGCCCTCTGGCAGAGGCATCACAGCTGATGGAGCGATAGCCGGGGAGCCACCGATGAAGACGGCCACCTTCAGGCCCTCGCCCCGGCGGAGGGCGGCGGCGTGATGCACGCCGATGCCACGGTGAAGTTGGTAGTGCAGGCCGACTTCACGATCGTGCTCGTAGTCGTTGCCCGAGAGCTGCACGCGGTACATGCCGAGATTGCTGCGAGTAGGGCTCGGCCGGTCAGGGTCTTCGGTGTAGACCGCCGGCAGCGTGACAAACGGTCCGCCGTCACCCGGCCAGCTCACCACGCCGGGGAGTTGAGAGATCTGCGTTTCGTGCTTCATCACGGGACCACGCGAGACCCGTTTCGGAAGCGTTGCGAGGGCGTCGAGGGGGGCCCGCCAATATCGCCATGGTTTCAGGGCGGCTTGCGAAGGATCGATCTTCAGCTCGACCAGCCGCTTCACCCGCTCCAGGGTGTCGGCAAAGATCCGCTCGATGCGGGCTTGGGTGCCGTAGAGATTGATCAGCACCGGAAATGCCGAGCCCTTGGGCCGCGTAAAGAGCACCGCGGGGCCACCCATGCGGAACAGCCGCCGCTGGACCTCAGCGATTTCGAGGTGGGGATCGATCGGGTGATCGATCTCGACAAGTTGTCCGTCGTGCTGCAACGCACGGCAGCAGTCGCGAAGGCTGCGGAATCCCATTGCTGTTTACCGGAGAATCAAAACCTGGCTGGCTGCATGATAGGGGGCAGCCGGTTTCCGTGTATCGGCTTGTATCGGCCGCTGGAGTCGGCTCTCGTGCGTGGTTGGTGATGTTGTCCGCAGGCTACAATCGGGGCTTCTCGGGGAATCCGCACGGAGAGGGAGTCGAAGATGTCGAACAGTTCTGGATCGCGTGATGTGGCTGCCTGTTCGCGGCGGCGGTTTGTGGCGGGCGTGGCGGTCTCGGCCGCAGCGGCGGCGATGTCCGGTCGGCCAGCTGTGGCTCGGGTACGTCGCTTCGCCAGCGAGACGATTCTCGGCGAGGGGGAGCATACGTTCCGGGTGAAGCATCACTTCCCGCAGTTGCCAGATCGATTCACCTGGCAAACGACCCACAACGTGGCGATCGACTCGGCAGGGCACCTCTATGTGATCCATGAAGGGCGGAAGGAACTCAAGGATCATCCCGCGATCTTTGTGTTTGATGCCGAGGGGGCGTTCGTGCGGGCCTTTGGCAGCGAGTTTCAGGGAGGTGGCCACGGGATCGAAGTCCGCCGCGAGGGAAGCGAGGAGTTTCTCTATATCTGTGGCTATCAGGGTGTGAAGTCGTTTGCCAAACTCACGCTCGACGGTGAGATCGTGTGGTACCGCAAGGCCCCGATGGAGTCGGGTGTGTATGCCGAGGGAGAAGACATCTCGACCAAGGCCACGTGGAATCGCCAGGGCTTTTTGCCCACAAACATCACGTTTCTCGAAGACACCGATGTGGGGGGTGGTGGTTTCTTTTTAGCCGACGGTTACGGCTCGTTCCGGATCCATCGCTATGACAACGCTGCTCGCTGGCAAAGTTGCTTTGGTGGTCCGGGCGACGGAGAAGGCACGTTTGCCACGCCGCACGGCCTGTGGATCGATCGTCGCGCTGCTGCCGATGGCTCCGCTCGCGAGCCGCGGCTCGTGGTCACTGACCGAGCCCACAACACGCTGCAGATCTTCGGCCTCGATGGCACCTATCAGCAGACGATTGCCGGGTTTGGCCTGCCGGCCAACATCGACACCTGGAAGAACCTGCTCGTGGTGCCGGAGCTCAAGGCCTGTGTCACGCTGCTTGATGAAGAGTACAAGCCCGTGATCCAACTGGGTCGCGCGGTGGACCGGCTCGATGAGGTGGAGAATCTCCGTGGCCAGCCCGACAAGTGGCTCGATGGCGAGTTTGTGCATCCGCACGATGCCTGCTTCACGCCTGACGGGGATCTGTTTGTGGCGGAGTGGGTGGCCACTGGCCGCGTGACGAAGCTTGAGCGGGTCTGATGGCCGACCTCTTTGCAGCCTCGCGTGCCAAGAATGTCGCCCGGGCGGCGCCCCTGGCGGCACGGATGCGGCCGCGTCGGCTGGCGGACTATGTCGGCCAGGAGCATGTGGTGGGCCAAGGCAAGCTGCTGCGGCGGCTGATTGAGGCGGATCGGCTTGGCTCGGTGATCCTTTATGGGCCGCCGGGCGTTGGCAAGACGACGCTCGCCGAGATCATTGCCACTGAGACGAGCCGACGGTTTGTCGAGCTCTCGGCGACAGCCGCTGGGGTCAAAGAACTCCGCGAAGTGCTCGAGGCTGCTCGTCGTCGGCTCGAAGACGACGGTCAGAAGACCTGCGTGTTCATCGACGAGATTCATCGCTTCAACAAGGCCCAGCAGGATGTCTTGCTCCCTGATGTGGAGAGTGGGGTGATCGCGTTGGTGGGCGCGACGACACACAACCCGTTCTTTGCCCTCACCTCCGCGCTCGTCAGTCGCAGTCGCATCTTTGAACTGCAGGCACTACGCGACCAAGACGTGGCCGAGGTGCTCCGCCGCGCGGTGCGGAACCGTGAGCATGGCTTTGGCAACGAAGACATCACGCTCGAAGACGACGCCCTCGCGTTTCTGGTCGAAACCTGTGATGGCGATGCCCGCCGGGCATTGGGTGGCCTCGAGGTAGGTGTGCTTTCAGCGAAGGAGCGGCCGCTGACCTTCACTCTGGAGCTCGCCCGCGAGAGCGTGCAACGCAAAGCGATGGTCTACGACGCGGGCGACACGCACTACGACTGTGCAAGCGCATTGATCAAGAGCATCCGCGGCAGTGATGTCGACGCCGGCCTGTACTGGCTCGCGCGGATGCTCGAGGGAGGTGAAGACGTGATGTTTCTGGCCAGGCGGCTCGTGATCCTGGCTAGCGAAGACATCGGCAATGCCGATCCGCGAGCGCTGCTCGTCGCCACCGCTGCGATGCAGGCCACGCAGTTTGTGGGTTTGCCGGAATGTCAGCTCACGCTCTCCCAGGCCGTGATCTACCTCGCTCTCGCTCCCAAGAGCAACGCCTGTACCACAGCGATCGGAGCCGCTCGTCGTGACGTGCGGGAGAAGGCGGTGATTCCCGTGCCGAGGCACTTGCAGGACAAACACTACGCGGGTGCCAAGCGGCTCGGCCGCGGCGAGGGCTACGAGTATGCCCACAACGCTCCGGATGCGATCGCCGCGCAAGACTATCTCGGTGTGGAAAAGGACTACTACGAGCCGACCGATCGGGGGCTCGAACGAGAGTTGGCCGAACGGCTCGCCGAGATTCGCCGCCGGCTGCGGAATGGACGTGAAGCGGGTTCGTCGCTGCGGTCAGGTGCGACGGGTGGTGAGTGAGGGGGAGTGATGCGGGGGGTAATTCAGCGGGTCAGCCGGGCGAGTGTGACGATCGCTGGCGTGGAGATGGCATCGATCGGCCCTGGGCTGATGGTGCTCGCTGGGGTTGAGGAGGGAGACACCACAGCCGACATCGACTGGCTCGCCAGCAAAGTGGTGGCCATGCGGATCTTTGCCGACGAAGCGGGCAAGATGAACCGCAGCGTTGGCGACATCGGCGGTGAGATTCTCGTGGTCAGCCAGTTCACCCTGCATGCCTCCACGAAGAAAGGCAATCGGCCGAGTTTTCTGCGGGCGGCCAAGCCAGAGCAGGCGATCCCGCTGTATGAGCGGTTTCTGGCAATGGTGGAACGGGGGCTGGGAAAACCCGCTCAGGCGGGCGTGTTTGCGGCCGACATGGCGGTGAGTCTGGTCAACGACGGCCCTGTCACGATTGTCGTTGACTCCCGCCAGCCGGAGTGAGTTCGTCGGAACCTTCATCGATGCGAAGGAACTGATCGACGTCTACGTTAGAAAACACCTGCGTCGTCTTGCTGGTGGGCCAGTACACCTCAAGTTGGGTGATCACGGATGCGGTGCCCAGGCCGATCTCACACCGCAACGGATTGCAGCCGAAACTCCCGCCGCTGCCCACCCAGTGATAGACCGTGCGTTCACGGTCACCTTCACGGATTCTGGCGGCGATCCGAGCGCCAATCGCTGAGCGATTCGACTGGTGGCCGACGAGTTGGATCGTGATCCAATGATTGCCAAAGCCTGGATTCTCGAACAGGCAGTTCACCGCACGGTCGCCCGGATACGCCCCTCCCATCTCGGCAAACACATCCTGGTCGCCATCGTTGTCGTAGTCGGCGAACGAGATGCCGTGTCCCTTCTGGAGATGGCCGAAGCCGCCCGCCGTGGTGATGTCGAAGAAACGCTCGCCTCGGCTGCTGAGGTACATCTTGTTGGGCATCAGCGCTTCGTAAGCCGGAGCGCCGGTGCCCAGGTAGAAATCGAGAAACCCGTCGTTGTCCAAGTCGCCAAAAT
>JBMTLP010000108.1:0-8977 GCA_049433245.1 Pirellulales bacterium | reverse complement strand
TTGGCCTGGCCATCTTGGCGGCGCAGCTCTAACCAGTCGCTGGATCAGACGGCGGGTAGAATCCAGCGCAGTGGCTGAGCCGAGGTTCCGCCGCTGATCAGCTTTGCCGTTAGCTTTCTTTGCGGCAGCCAAAGAGCTCAAAATGATAATCAAGAGAAAGTAAGGCCATGAACATCAGTGGAGCCCAGTTGAGTAGTGCGACCAGTGTTTTGCTGTTGTTGTCCGCTGTTGCCTCGGTATTAGCACAAGAGCCGAAGTATAAGGCGGATGTTCCGGCGTCGGTGACGACACCGGACAAGGTCCACACCGATTTGCTCGGCGATCTCGAGTTCTTCGACGGCATGCCAAGCAAAGCCACTGTTAGGAAGGCCTACGACTTCCTTGATACATCCCGCGGCGCGGAAGCTTTCCTCAATGGCATCCCCGCAGCTTCGATCTACGCAGTCCTCGAGGGCATCAAGAAAGCCGGGGTCAATGTAGGCGATCTGGGGATGTTCGAAGAGTTGATGGATGCACGCTCGCTCTTTCTGACCCCTAATTCGACCACCATTTACAATATGTTCGAGGTCAACGTCAAAGAGGGGCCCATTGTGGTGGAAGTCCCGACGGGTGTGCTTGGGCCCGTTGACGACGCCTATTTCCGCTACGTCACGGACTTTGGCTTCACTGGTCCGGATCAGGGAAAGGGCGGCAAATACCTGTTCGTGCACCGCGACCACAAGGGGGAACTCCCTGAGGGGTATTTCGTGGTAAGAACCCCGACTTACCGCAATCTGTCGTTCTTCCGGGCATTCGTCAAAAACGGCGATCTCAGGGCGACAACGGCCAATGTAAAGGCCGGCTTCCGCACGTACCCGCTCTCGCAGGCGGCGAACCCGCCTAAGCAGCGCTTCGTCAACCTTTCCGGCAAGCAGATGAACACCGTCCACGCCAACGATTTCCAATTCTTTGAGGAACTCAACGCGGTCATCCAGTATGAGCCGGCCGACTCGTTCGACCCAGAACTGGTCGGGCTCTTTGCCTCGATCGGCATCAAAAAGGGCCGACCCTTCGAACCAGACGCCCGCATGAAGAATCTCCTCACCGACGGCGTGGCCATCGGCAATGCCACGGCCCGCGCGATCACTTTCTCTCCGCGCAATCCGCGTTACTACATCTGGCCAGATCGCAAATGGAACACCCCGTTTACCGGCGGCGGCAACTACGCGTTCTACGACAATGGCGAGCGCATGCTCGACGACCGCGTTTTCATGCACTACTACGCGACGGGCATCACCCCGGCCATGACCGAACCGAAGGTGGGACAGGGCTCGGTCTACGGCATGAACGCGCAGGACGTGAACGGGAACTTCCTCGATGGGGCGAAGACGTACACGGTCACGCTTCCTGCGCCGGTTCCGGCTAAGGACTTTTGGTCTTTTATGGTCTATGACGGCCAGCACCGCTCCATGCTCGAAACGGACCAAAAACTCGCCGGACTTGATAGCCTGAATCCCTCCGTGAAGCCTAATGCCGATGGCTCTTTCACGGTGTGGTTCGGCCCGAAAGCACCGGAAGGCAAGGAAGGCAACTGGATCCAGACCATGCCGGGTAAGAGTTACAACGTGCTGATTCGTCTCTATGGCCCGCTTCAGCCATTCTTTGACAAGACATGGAAGCCGGGCGATTTCGAGCCAGTGAAGTGATTTCTGCGTGCTACATTCGGTTCAACCTGAGCCGCGGGCCACGCGGGTTCTTCAACTCGCATCGTTCGCTACGGCCCGGTGAACGGCGGCGTTGAGGTCGCGAACCATGCGGCACTTCTTCTTCTCAACATAGTCGGGGGCGTTTTTTGTGTCGCTGTATGTGTCGACACCATCTGGTATGCGATTAAGGGGCAGGGGCAAGCCTGCCGGCACTGCGGGCATCTGCGTCAGATGTCTTCGTTCCGGGTCTACACGAAGTGCCCAAACTGCGGGGAGTGATCCACGCGCTGTTGCACGGAGAACCACCGGATGCAACGGTCTCGTCAGAAAGCAGTCCTTCCTGGAACTCTTTGGGCTTGAGAGGCTGCCCGTGCTAATTGGTGAGAGCGCGCACCATAACCATTCTTGACGGCCTCGCTACGTGACGGGTTGGACGAATCCCCGTTGATTTGGAGGCGGTTATAGCGTGGTTGGCGAGTGCAGCGAAGTGGCAGGAGTGGGAAGAGCGAGCGACGGAACCTCATGGGCAGTGCAACGCCACGTCCGAGCGCGCAGTCACAGTCATCTGCATGTTGATGTTGTCGCGCAGCCTGCGACCTGTTGCGTGAGCCGCCGCTTTCCCTTGAGCCGGTCATCGTCCATGGCCTGCTCTTCTTTAAGCGGTCGCTGCTTCAAACAGTACAGGGTTGAGTGGGTCATCCATGATGTCGCCCACATGGGTGGAGGGTGTCCACGTTTCGTGGTCGAGTTTTTGGGCAGCGTTCTTCGGTTCGGCCATCCGCATGTCGATATCCATGTAGATCACGGTATGGACTTTGCGGGGCGTTTGGGTTGTGTTCGGGCCGGCTCGGTGGAGCGTCCATCCCAAATGAAACGAAACGTCACCCACGTCGTAGGGCTCGATGACTTCCTGCAGCCCGTGACTGGAGATGGCGTGCTGAATGAGCCGCTCCGATTCGTCCGAGATGGCCAACTCGCGGCCGATCTTTTTGCGATGGCTCCCGCGGGCAAACGAGAGCGGGCCCATTTCCGGGGGGACCGCCTGGAGCGGAATCCACGCGGTCAGCGAAAGGCTCGACGCCATCGGCCAGTACTGCTGATCGGCATGCCAGGGTGTAAAGCCGCCGGAGGGCTCCTTGTAGAGCGACTGGTCGTGCCAGAGTCGCACGCCACGCGTGTCGAGTAGCGAGGCCGCAATCGCCGCGAGACGAGAGGAGAAGGTGAGTTGCCTGGCCTCGGAACTCCGCTGCCAGAGATTGCCCACTTGAATAAACGCTTTGCCGTAGGTGTCGCGATCTTCCAGCGGCACTCCAGCGTTGCGATCGTGCGCGAGCGTGTCGGCCGTGATGGCAGGCTCGAGCGCCTCAAGCACTTCGCCGCTCAACACGCCGCGCAAGTGCACATAGCCATCTTCTCGGAACTGCTGCCTGTGGGCGTCGGTGAGTGGATAGGGCTCACGGAGCGCAGCCTCGAGCACAGCCTGAGAAACAGCCATCTGCAGGGTTACTCCAACTCGGCGAGGATCGTTGCGTAACGTTGCTTTCGCGCGTCGCCATCGAGGCTCCGCAACTCGAGCATCTTGGGCCGCAACGCGACGGCAAAGTTGGCGTCGTTGGCAATCTTGGCATCGGCTTTGGCAAGCAGTTCGTCGATGTTCCCACCTGTGGCTTCAGCAGCCGCAGCCACAACACTCCGCAGGTATTCCGCCGCCTGCGCCTCAGGGTTGGGATCCGCAGGAGCCTCGGACCGGCCCAACGCCCAGCGGATGCCTTCGATCAGGTGCTGTTGATAGGCAGACTCTTTCCACGTCGCCTCGTTGTGGCCGAAGTTTGTGTAGAACACTCGGCCATCACCGTAGTTACGAACCCAGGAGACCGGCACATGCCAGGGCTCCTTGGGAGTGCTCGCAGTCATGTCGAGGCTGACGAGCACCCGCAGGTTGTCGGGGTTGTAACGCAGGTCGTATTGATAGATCTCATCCTTCCAGCGGAAACGTTCTGGCACCATCGTGGTCAGGCGATGTCCGGGCTCATGGACCACGAAGGCATGTTCGCCACCGGCATTCCAGGGGTGCCCTGCAAAGTGCCCGCCGATCATGTCGACGTAGGCATCTGAGCTCTTGAGCGTGTCACTTGCAGCATGCATGCCAATAAACGCCTTGCCACTCTTCACCCAGGCGAGGAAGCCATCGAGGTCAGGGATCGGCAGTTCGCCGGTGGTGCTGGCGAAAATCACCCCGTCGAACTCAGCGAGCGCTTCCGGAGCAAAGGCCTTGGCAAACACCTCCTCGCCGGCAGGCTGGCGGAGGTAATCGACGTGAAACAGGCCACTTTCGCGACCAATCTGTTCGATGACAGGTTCTGCAGTTTCGATCGAACTATGACGGAAACCGTTGGTGACCGTGACCACCAGCAGCCGTGCTGGGCCGTCTGCCGCCATCGCCGTGCCTGCCAGCGACAGCATCGCTGCGAGCAGCCAGGCCATCATGCCCCCCATCCCGCAGCCGCCCATGCCGCACTGGGGCAGACCGCAGCCGCCTTCTGACATCTCGCCGGCACTGCTGGATGCGCCATCGGCAACGTGGCCAGCAACGACACTCAGCAGTTTGTTGAGTTTCTTGCTTTGGCAGTGCGGGCAAACGGGTTTCTCCTGCCCGCGGATGAGCAGTTCAAACTCCTTGGTGCAGTCTTGGCAGGCATACTCGTAGAGCGGCATCAAAAGTTCTCCGGAAAAAGAAATCAGTGCTGGGGGTGATTGGCTCACGCCTTCATGGCCGCTTGCGCGACGGCAACACACTCGCGGATGTCGGCGATTGGATCGGCTGGGTTTTCCTCATACTCCAGCGAGAGCGCCCCATCAGCAGGGAAGTCGGCCTTTACCAAAGCTTCAAAGACCGCCCGCACGTCCATGTGCCCTTTCCCGAGGATTACCCCCTTGGTTTTGTCCTGCATTTCCGCGAAGTCTTTGAGATGGATGCCGTAGAGACGGCCCGTCAGCAAGCGGATCACTTCCGTGGGGCGTTCGCCGGAGCGGATGAAGTGGCCCAGGTCGGCACACGCACCGATCCGGGCATCGTGCCCTTCGATCGCGTTGAGCACATCGATGACCTTGTTGTAGCGATGGGCTGGGCCGTGGTTATGAATCGCGATCCGGATATCAAACTCCTTGACGAGTTCGTCGAGGCTGGCAAACGCCTCGGGCGATGGATCGGCTGACAGCGTGTGAATTCCAGCTGCCTTGGCGAACTCAAAGACTTTGCGATTGGCGTCGGCATCCCCACCGAAGCCGTTCACGCCGTGGGCGGAAATGGTCAAGCCGAGGTCATTGACCTTCTTCACCGTCGCGTTGATGGCGGCGGTGTCGTCGGTGATCGGAAACATGCCGGAGTAAAACTCGACGGCCTGGAACCCCAGGTTCTTCGCATGGTTGAGCGCCGTGTCGACGTCGTATCCTCGAAGCGAGTAGAGCTGGATCCCGAGTGGAGCTGCAGGTTTGGCGGCAGAGGCAGCGCGAGGAAGAAGGCTCGCAGCAACAGCGGCCGAACCAGCGGCAACGAACGAGCGGCGAGAGAGCGTGGAACGAACCATGAACCGGTGACCCCCAAAGAAAAGTGAAACCAAGAAACGGCCAAGCCCCGACCGGGCGTGGCTCTCCCACGCCCGTCCATCATCATACCGCGGGCGAAGGCCCGCGGTATTGCGGCAGTTAAATACCCTCGATCTCAAATCCCTTGCGGCATTCCCGGGCAAGAAAGCCATTGGCCTGCTCGTCGCCGACTATTTCCCGGGCAACGGGATCCCAGTCGAGCGACCTGCCGAGCCGCATCGCGATGTTGGAGAGATGGCAGATCTCTAGCATGCGGTTATGGGTCCACACATCCGAGATGGGCTGCTTCCGCGATCGCATGGCGTCGACAAAGTTGGCCGTGTGATTGGCCGGGACCGGGCCACCGTAGACCTTTTCAATCGCGCCTTCAGGGAGAGGTTTGTCGGCGAGCGCCTCGACGGGAGCGCCCGTGATCTTTCCCCGGTTCACGAAGAATCGCCCCTCCGTGCCTTCAAACAGGATCCCATTGTCGCCTTCGCTGGTGATGATCATCTCCACGTCGTTTGGCATCGCTGCTCGGATGCGAAAGTGCGTGGCAGCGTTGTAGCGGTCGTGGACCAACGGATGTCCGTCCTTGTATTCCACCGGCAAGGTGTACTCCTGCGGCTCGATGCGGCTCGGTCCCGTCTCGCTCGCACCGAGTGCCCAGCAGGCGATGTCAACATGGTGGGCACCCCAGTCGGTAAGTTTGCCGCCGGAGTATTCATGCCAGTTGCGGAAGGAGTAGTGGCAGTTGCTGTAGAGCGGCACGCCGCCGCCGTAGCCTTCGCGAAGTTCGGGAAGCGCCCGGTAAGGCACTTCTTCCGCTGGCCCGAGCCACATGTTCCAGTCGAGCCCACTGGGAACAGCAGCTTCAGGGATGGCAGGAGAAGGCTCCATGCCATTGATACCGCAGGTCACGCGTTCTACGGTTCCAATGCGACCCGCCTGCACCAGGGCAACGGCTTGCAGAAACCGCTGCTCTGACTCCGTGCGTTGCATCGTGCCAACCTGAAACACTCGCCCGGTTTCCTTCACCACGCGCTCGATGAGTTTGCCCTCATCGATGGTGAGCGTGAGTGGCTTCTCGCAATACACATCCTTGCCGGCGAGCATCGCTTCCACGGCGATCTTGGTATGCCAGTGGTCTGGGGTGGCAATCATCACCGCATCGATATCTTGTCGCTCGAGCACCTTGCGGTAGTCGTTGTAGCCATCGGGCTTCCGTCCTTGGGCCTTTTCGACGCGGCTACGGTTCTCTTCCAGAACGCCAGCATCGACATCTGCGAGGGCCACAAAGTCGGCGAAGTTGAAAGACTTGCTGGTGATCGTCCAACCCTGGTTACGCAGGCCGATGGTGGCGAACGTGGGGCGGTCATTGGCCGAGGCGATCGCGGCAAGCGGATGCGAGGCAAGGAGCGGTCCTGCCGTGGCGGCAGCGGAGAGTTGTTGGAGAAACCGGCGGCGGGTAGGGGTGACGCTGTGCATCGAAAGGTTCCTCGTGAGGCGGCTTTTATGAAAAAATGAAGAAAGGGGCTGAAAAAGGCCGGAAAATCTGCCCGACCCCAGGGAATGCTCGCCCAAATGTCTCCGAAGGTATCTTGGTGAAAGGCGGGCCGCCACTTCAAAATGATTCCGGCGGAGTGCCCCGCCGAACGCGGCTGAGTCGTGCTGTTTCCTCAGAGGTGACCAATGAATATTCCTTCGACGATGCGTTGCTGGGGCGGTGTGTCGATGCTGGCCTTCTGCCTGAGCTGCTTCTGCTGGGCACCCTTGGCCTCCGTCGCCGACGAGGCTCCCAACGACGCTTCGGCGACGACGGATGCAGCCACGCCCGCAGAGGAACCTGAGTCTCCGCCGAAAGCCGACTCTGATCAGAAGCCTGAGCCCAACTCCACGGTTGAGCGGATTGTGCTGTCGGGCACCTATGTTGATCTCGTCGGCCCGGCGGAGCTCGACGCCTTGAGCTTGGTGATGGGAGATGGTCCATCGCGAGGGAAAAGTTTCTACAAGCTTTGCGACCTGCTTGAACAAACTGCCAAGAAAGACGACATCACGCACGTTGTCTTCGACCTGTCCGCCAACTCACTGGACTTCAACCTCGCCCAACTCGATGAACTGTTGCGTCGCATCGATTTGATGAAGAAGGCAGGGAAGCACCTTGGTGCTTGGCTGGAGACTCCTTCGGCCACGCACCTGGCGATTGCGGCAGCCTGCGATCATGTGGCGATGTCTGACTTCGGGGGCGTCGACATGCCGTCGAAGTCACTGCAGTCGCTGTTCTATCGCGATGCTATGGACCTCCTGGGCGTGAAGGCGTCGGTCGTGCGGGCAGGGAACTTCAAGGGCGCGGTGGCACCCTATCTCAACTCCACCATGAGCGCTCACCTTCGCGACCACTATCTCGACATGCTGGCGACGATGAACGACGCCGAGGTGTCCATGATCGCCAAGGGACGGGGGCTGCAGACGGATCAGGTGCGAGAACTGCAAAAACAGCGGGTGCTTCTGCCGAAGGAGGCACTGGCCGCTGGCCTCGTGGATGAACTCGCTGCCACCGGAACGCTCAAGCCAACGATGGCCCGCTGGGCTGCCGGCGAGGGGGCCGTGGAGTGGATTGAGAAGGGACGGAGTTCTCGGAAGGAGATGTCTGTTTTTGAGTTGATGAGCAAGATGATGTCCGGCAGTTCGGACACGTCGTCTCGCATCCGAAAGCCCTCGATTGCGGTGATGCATCTCTCGGGCACGATCGTCGACGGCACCTCAACGTCAGCCGGGTCGATCGTCTCTGGCCCCACCGTCAAGGCGATCCGAGAACTTGCTGAGGACGAAAAAGTTGGGGGCGTTGTGGTGCGAATCAACTCGCCTGGCGGGTCGGCCACGGCAAGTGAGGCCATTCGGCAAGCATTGCTTGAACTCAAGGCGAAGAAGCCCGTCGTCGTTTCGATGGGTGAAATGGCTGCGTCGGGCGGCTACTGGGTGAGTTGCTTGGGCGTGCCTGTGTACGCGGAGCGAGGCACAATCACAGGCTCGATCGGTGTGTTCTCGATGAAGCTCAGCTTTGGCTCGTTGATGAAGCGGGTTGGCCTGCACGTGGAAAACATCGCCCTCGATGAGGCTGCTGTGGCCTTCGCGTCTGATCGAGCCTGGAACGATCAAGACGAGGCTACGCTGCAGAAGACCATCGACGACGTGTACACGCGGTTTCTTGACATTGTTGGAGAGTCTCGCGGTATCGATCTGGAGCACCTGCATGATCTTGCGGGGGGGCGCGTCTGGTCGGGCACGCAGGCGAAGCAACACCATCTCATTGATGAGATCGGTGGATTGGACGACTGCTTGGCGGTGGTTGCCAAGAAAGCCGGCTTGGAAAGTTTTGAGGTGGTTCATCGTCCAGAGCAGTCGACGGGGCTCGACCTGTCAACGCTCCTAGGGGATTCCGAGGAGGATTTGCGAGCAATCGGCGTGTCAGCAGACGCCGTTGATCTGCTGCGGAAGCGAGGCTTGAGCACGCGGGTGCTCGAGATCCTGATCGGCGATGCACTGAGCGAGGGTCAGCAGCGGCCGAGCGTGTGGGCGCTTGGGCCGGCAGATCTCTCCGTGCACTAGCTGGCAGTGGAAAAAGCCGTCCATGGCCTTTTTCCACGAAGGCGAACCTTGAAAAAGCCAAGGTTTTTAAAGGTTCGCAACCGCCGCATCCAGCCGCG
>JBMTLP010000107.1:0-9074 GCA_049433245.1 Pirellulales bacterium | reverse complement strand
AGTGCGACTGCGGTGCCTGCGACAGGCGGAGGAGGCGGGCCTCCGTCGGTGTGGCGATTCACGGCGCACAGACCTCTTGAATCAGGCCACGACAACGATCGCGTTTGAGCTCAGACCGCGTCGAGCATGCTGCGAAAACGGTCAAAAAGATAGGCCGAATCGTGCGGGCCGGCGGCAGCCTCAGGGTGGTACTGCACGCTCGCAGCAGGCAGGGTGCGGTGCCGCAGACCTTCGATCGTGCCATCGTTGAGGTTGCGGTGGGTCACTTCCAAGTCGGCAGGCAGGCTCGCTTCATCGACGGCAAAGCCGTGGTTCTGCGAGGTGATCTCGACGGTACCGGTGGTGAGGTCCATCACCGGCTGGTTGCCTCCGCGATGACCAAACTTCAGCTTGAACGTCTTGGCACCGCACGCCTGGGCAAGCAGTTGATGACCGAGGCAGATCCCAAAGATCGGAACCTTGCCCACGAGGCCACGGACCGTATCGACCGCATAGGTCAGCGGCTCAGGGTCGCCAGGGCCGTTCGAGAGGAACACACCATCTGGAGCGAGGGCGAGCACCTCGTCGGCCGAAGCGCTTCCCGGGAGCACGGTCACCCGGCAGTTTTGGCTTGTCAGATGCCGGGCGATGTTCCACTTCATCCCATAGTCGAGGGCCACCACGTGCTTGAGCGGCATGTCGGCGCGGGCAGGAGGCAACTGGCCACCGACCGTTGGCTGCGGCAGAGGCTCAGCCCAGCTGTCGAGCCGCTCTTCCCACTCTCGCGATGCTTCCGGCATCACTTCGCGGACCATATCGCGACCAACGAGCGACTCTGCCTGAGCAGCCATGGCGACGAGTTGATCGCGGTCGAGAATCTCGCTGGAGAGGACACCAGTCATGACTCCCTGCGACCGCAGTTTCCGCACCAGCGCCCGCGTGTCGATTCCCTGGATACCTACCACGCCAGCCGCAGCCAGATAGTCATGGAGCGTGCCGGTGGCGGTGAAGTTGCTGGCGATGCGGCTGGCAGAGCGAACCACGAAGCCTGACATCTGCAGGCGGCCGCTCTCCACGTCTGCGGAATTGATGCCGTAGTTGCCGATCTCCGCAGCGGTCATCGTGAGGATCTGGCCGCGGTAACTCGGGTCCGTGAGGATCTCCTGATACCCGGTCATTGAGGTGTTGAAACAGACCTCTCCAGAGACCGTGCCGGTGGCACCAAATGCTTCACCGACGTACACCGTGCCGTCTTCGAGGGCGAGGGCCGCTGCTGCCACCTTGGTTGCAACCTCCGGGGAATGGGATCTCAACATCCGCCGCGAAGCCCCATCGTATCGAAACCGGGCCTCCTCGGTAGGGTGCCCCTGCGAATCCGGTGTAGGCTGGCCGTTGGGGGTTGAGCCACATCCGGCATCAGCCCCGCGGGTCGCAGACGGTGCCCGCGAAGAGCATGTTGCCTGTGCTCGTGTCGATCACAGCCCACAGGAAGGGGCGGTCGGCGGTGATCTCCAGTGGCTCGGCCGGCGGGAGCAGGGACTTCACGCCAATGACCACCCCGGTGGCCGCGGCTGCCTCGGTGCCTTCCTCACTGACTTCAACGAAGCCCTCGTGCACCACGTCAGACACAAACAGGTCGCGGGTGCCGTCGATGCCGGAAAAATCGGCCTCCGCAGGGTCAAATGCCAGCCGCATGCCAAGGTCAGCCAGGGCTTTGTTCAGCGAGAGCGGCTTGCGGGCGGTCCACTTGGGAAGGGCCAGGCGGACAGTCTGCCTCCGCAGCGCTCCGCTCTCCCGCAGATCCGACAGCCAACTGCCTTGGAGTTGGGCGAGCCCGCTCCCCACGCCATCGCTCACATCCGGATCGGGAGAGCAGGGCACGAGCAGGACCATCGCCAGCCGTTCCCCCGCATACGGAAGTTCGCAGACGAGCACTTCGGAGCCTTCAGCCCCAAATCGA
This sequence comes from Pirellulales bacterium, assembly GCA_049433245.1. GTDB lineage: Bacteria > Planctomycetota > Planctomycetia > Pirellulales > UBA1268 > M30B53. Next base: position 7,135 of record JBMTLP010000107.1, on the reverse strand, counting down.
CCGGCCCGCAAACTGCCTTGGTAGTGCATGAAAGGCACTTTGATCTGCACCCCCTCGCCGAGGTCAAAGTGCTCGTCCTGAGTTTGTGCCTTGTCGAAGGGGGTGGCCCAGGCCGCCTTCATAAATACGGCGTTGGTGAGCACCACTCGGGTCAGTGGTGTGATCGAGCCGGAGGGCAGCAGATCGGTGATCCGGTCGTTGGTCTGGTCAGCCACCCAGCGGTTGATGTCTGCCCGCGCCGATTCTGGGGCCGATGAAAACGGGAGCAGGCCCGCCGCCGCAGCATGCTTGGCCTCGAGGAGTGAGGTAAACGCCTTTGCAACGGGCTTTCCCTCTTGGAGCCACAGCCGGTTCGCAATGTCGAGGCGAATCTGGTCGCTGCGAATCTCATCGAACGCGATTCGCATGGCGGCGGAAGCGTCACCAATCAGCTGTGGATCATCCGGCATCCCCAGCACGCCAGCGATTTGAGCAGCTGTCGTGCTCGATGCTCCCGCATGCGTCATCGCCAGGGCCTGCCAGACGCTCACCGGCGAAACAATCGCATTGCCGTCGCCGCTGCGAGCCAGCAGCTGCCAGCCGAGGTGGCTGACTGCTTCCGCCGCAGCACCCTGTGTGCCTGCCTCCGCCGCTCGGCAGGGGGCAGCACAACTGCCGAGCAGAGCTCCGAGAGCCACGGCCGTGGCGAGGTGCGGCATGATGCGTCGACCAAGGAAAACGGATCGCATGCTGGGTGCCTTCAAGGGGGGTTACTCGATTTCCAGGGAGATCATGTAGGTATCCAGAGCTGCCTGGGCCTCGTGCTCCTGTTCCAGCCGCGTGGCAATCTCTTCACGAAGATCTTCGATCCGCGTCTCCTGCTCGTCGAACTTCTGCACGTAGCGGGTGTAGAGGTCGCTGGTGCGATCAATGCGAGACATGTTGTCGCGGATGCGAGACTGTTCTTCACCGATCGCGGCAATCTCCTGCTCTCGGGCTTGCCGCTCGCGAGCGAGCAAGGCGATGGCCTGTTTCTTGGAGACAACTTCCTGCAAGGCGGCCTTCACAGCTGGGCTCACGTTGTCAGCCTGGATGTAGATCACGATCGCGTCGTCGTTGAAGTTCGTGATCGCAAAACTGCGGTGGACAATCTGCTCTTCCGCGACCGTCAGGCTCGCAGGTTCACCCGGCTTGGCCTGCACGGCGAAGCGATATCGGTCGCGGGTGGTTTCATCAGGCTGGGCGGGGGCGGTGAGTTGCCAGGCAGCTTCCAGGGGATGTTCAATAAGCACGGCGACATCTTCGTCGCTCGAGTTGCGGACGTCGTAAATCTTCTTCCGCGTGAGCTTGCGGGTCTCGATCAACGTGCCCTTGGAGAGTTTGACGGCCGTGAGCAACTCCGGAGAAAACTCGCTTCGCGGGGCCACTTCGACATCGAGTTCGACCGCGTAGGTCATCAGTCGCGAACTCTCTGGCGGCAGGTCTTCGATGCGGGCATCTCCGGCGTAGGCATCGGCCTCAAAGACCGTCAGGGGGCCCTGCATCAGGTTCAGCCCTGTGGTGTTTTTGAGTCGCACGCCGGAGAGCGGATGCTTGGCGAGCACCTGCTCGTCGTAGACGGCAAGTTTTTCCACCTCAGCGGCGCCAGAAACAATCGGTAGCATGGCGGACTGCTGGCGGGCGAGGGTCACCGGTTCGGTGATCGCATAGCGGAAGAGTTCACCAAGGTCGCCCCCTTCGGCGAGGCTCCGCGTGGCCGCGGCGGCTTCGCTGAGCGAGAGGCCGCGACCTCGGGCCATCGCTTTACCAGCCACCATACCTGGCGCCGCGGCAGCAGCAGGCGGAGGCATGCCTCCCATCCCGCCCCCCATGCCGCCGGCCGCATCCATGGCGAGCAGCGAATCAGCTTGGGGTTCGCTACGACCCATCCGACGCCCAAGAAACTCTGCCTCGCTCGCAAGCATGTCTTGGCCGTAGACCTGGGGCAGCAGCGACGCGTAGACCTCTGGCTGCACTTCAGGCCTTGGCACATACAGCGGCTGGTAGAGGTCCATCACGAAGGAGATTGGACGCCCGCTCACCAGCGTGAGGTCCACGCCATCCCAGTCGTGGTCGGTGGTGTTCTCCACGATCGCCCAGCCCTGCAAGAAGGCCTTGCCATCCTCATCGATCACGAGCCGATAGCTGGTCTTCCAGAGAGGCATCTCCTGCACGTAGCCAATGCGAACGTCGCGTCGCCCTTCGCCAGGAAACCGGATCGTGACCTGCTTCTTGTCGCTGTCGTGCGCTGATGCCAAGACGGCGAGGGCCTTCTCAAGTTCCTTTTGCAAGTCTGCGTCGACGAGCCGAATGCGGGTGACCGTTTCCAAGGCAACGGTGCGAAGACCATCGTCGGCAAGAATGGTGATGTAGTCCTTTTCGACGGGTGGGCGATCATCGCCCGTGGGCACGAGCCGCGTCTCCACCCCCAGGATCGTGCCCGTCACTGGGCTCGCTGCCTGAAGTTCCACCTGCTCCCCACGCAACCGCCCTAGGAGCGTGCCGATGGAAGGGTCGTCGGTGAGGTCGATGGCGAATGAGGCGAGCGTTTTGGTGATTGGGTCGCGAGAGGCATAACTCACTGTGGGCGCTGAGGCCCCGCCGCCGAGGTCCTGCACCACCATGCTCTTGAGCAGGTCGTTGATCTCGTCCGTCTGAAAATCGAGTTGCACCGTGGTGGCGCCGTCGACTTCACCCCCATGCTGAAAGTAGCCCACGCCGGAGGTGAAGATCACCACCTTTTCCAGCGGGACAGCGTCGCGACCGAGGTCGGCAGCGTGGAGCTGGGGCGTGGCCAGGCTGAAGGCGAGCGCTGCTGAGGAGAAGCCAGAGGCCAGGAGCCGTCCCGATTTCGTCGAACGGCGCGGCGGTCGCCCGGAAAATCCCTGGGCGCAGCGCAGCTTGGAGGGCGACAGGCGGGCGAACGGTGACATGGGCAAGGACTCCAGGGCTGGCTTCGATGAGGCAGGGAGACGTGGGGGAAAAACGGGCGAGGCCCGATCTGGACTGGCAGATCAGACGCATCCCGCCACAAAAAGGTTCCCTTCGAAGTCGGCCGCAAGCAAATCTGGCCTCCCAGCCGGCGGCGGCTACGCCCGCGTGGCCAGGTCCGCAATGCGGCGTGCCGGTGAGGGCATCGCGAGCTGCGGCAGCTGAGAAACCGGCTGCCAACGCACGGCGGCTGGCTCGTTGGCGAATCGGGGCAGGGCTTGGTTCCCCCCGTGAGGCACCTCGTTCGCCTCCGCAGCATCGAGAACGATGCGGACCACGTCGACCCGGACACGGTGGTGGGTGACACCGTAGCGGACCTCGCCGAGCCATCGGCCGTCGCGGCGGGCTTGGCGGAGCGGTGGCCCCAGAGGAGCGGCAGCCCGAGGAAAATCCCAGAGACCCGTCCACCATTCCCCTTCGCCTCGCTGCACCAGCAGCACCCGCGTGCCGTCGGTGATCACCAGGACAAGTTCCTCGATGGCCACAGTCGCTCGGGGTTTTGCCATGCGGGGGAGTTCGTCGGTGCGCCCATCAAGGTTGGCGGTGCAGAGAGTGGCCAGAGGGCAGACGCTACAGGACGGCGCGGCGGGTCGGCAGACGAGCGCCCCGAGGTCCATGAGTGCCTGGTTGAATCGGCCCGCATGCTGGGTGGGCACGAGCTGGGTGGCCACATCCCACAACGGACGGTCACCGCTGGTGCCCGCGAGCGGTCGGTCGTAGCCGATGAGCCGAGCGATCACACGACGGGAGTTGGCTTCGATGATGGGCTCCGACCGCTCAAAGGCGATCGAAGCGATCGCGGAGGCCGTGTAGCGGCCGATCCCGGGAAGGGCTGTGAGGGCATCGACCGTGTCGGGAAAGCAGCCGCCATGCTGTTTGACAACCTGCTTGGCACAGGCGTGGAGTTGACGAGCGCGGCGGTAGTAGCCCAGGCCTTGCCAGGCGGAGAGCACATCCGCTTCGGTGGCTGCAGCGAGGGCGTGCACGTTGGGAAAGGTCGCGAGGAAACGGACAAAGTAGTCGCAGACCCGATCGACCTGCGTTTGCTGCAGCATCACTTCACTGACCCACACACGAAACGGATCGGTGTTAGCTCGCCACGGCAAGACGCGGCCATGGCGATCAAACCAGGCTAAGAGGCGTCGCGCGATTGCTGTCCGCCGTCGTGAGGGCAATGTGGGTGCATGCTCAGCGTCGGTGAGGGCAGCATGACTCGCTGCCGTCTTGCGTTTTTGTGCCACAGTATCCTGACGCGTCGTCGGTGCTTGCAGCCCACCCCTTGCAATCGGCGGGCGTGTCGGGTCCAAAACCAGAGAGTTTACCGGCCGTTCGCCGGTGCCCAACGAGGCTGTCGACATGCCGGACCACTCTCAGAATCCCCGCGCCGCTCGCGATCAGCTCCAGGGCGGATCTGCGAAGCCTTCCTCCGAAACAGGGAAAAAAAAGGGGGAAGGGAAAAAAACGGGGACCGGCAAACGTGGCGACCGTCTCAGCCTGAGCCGGCGAGAGCAGATAGGCGGCGGCGTGTGGGAGCTGGTAGCCCCCCGTTGCAGCCGCCAACGAAAGGAAGACCTCGAGGAAGTGGAGGCGATGCTGGCGGCCGGGGAAGCGGACATTGCTCGCGAAGAGCTGATCTGGCTGCTCTCGGAGTGCCCCGATTTCTTGGAAGCCCACGTCCATCTCGGCCTGATCGCGCTCGAAGAAGACGACCCCAAACTCGCAAGGGGGCACTTCGGTCGTGCCTACGAACTCGTGCTGCGAACCCTGGAGGCTGCTGGCGTCTCCGCCGCGCTGCCCTACACGCTGGAGGGAAATCGCGTCTTTTTCGAAGCGGCGAAGGGGCTCGCCCACACCCTTTTGGCCACGGGGAAGCGGAAGTTGGCGCTCGATGTGCTTCGCCGCACGACCCAACTCGATCCCGCCGATACACTCGGGATTCGCGGAATGATTGACTCGCCGGGCTCGGGTTCCGGATGTGGCTGACGATCGCCACGACGGCAAGAAACCGGCTTGTTTCGTGACGGACGATTCCCTCCGCGTGCTGCTCTGCGAGAACACTCCCTTGGCTGCCAGGTTTCTTACGCTCGAAGGTATCGATGGGTCGGGCAAGTCGTCGCAGCTCACGTTGCTTGCGGAGTGGTTGCGAAGCCTGGGGCTGGACGTGGTGACTTGCCGAGACCCAGGGTCCACGGCGGCGGGGGATGCTGTCCGCAACATCCTGCTGCATCGCCAGGAGATCCCGCTCGCAGCCACAACGGAGATGTTTCTCTATATGGCCGCTCGGGCCCAGTTGGTTGCCGAGGTGATTCAGCCTGCCCTCAGCCGTGGAGCGTGGGTGGTGAGCGATCGCTTTCTGCTGTCCAACATCGTCTACCAGGGCTATGCCGGAGGTCTGTCACCCGGTGAGGTCCGCCAAGTGGGGGCCACAGCGACAGGGGGGCTCGAGCCCGATCTCGTGCTTTGGCTGGATGTGGATCTGGCCACTGCTGCTGCTCGCATGCAGCGCGACCTCGACCGGCTGGAGAGCCGCGGCGACGAGTTTCGGGAGCGGCTACGAGCCGGCTATCGCGCCGAAGCGCTTGCCAAGTCGCAGCAGATTCGGGAGGTCGATGCGGTTGGGGAGCCAATGGAGGTGGCGAGCCGTCTGCGGGCGGTGGTTCGGGCAGCCTTCGCCGATCTCCCAGCAGAACCCAGCAACACCGCGGGACTGAGGGAGTGATCCGAGATGAGTTGGGAAGGCATTCAAGGGCACGATGAGCTTGTGGCGGGTTTTGCGAGGGCCGCTGCACGTGGGCGCGTGGCCGGGGCCTACCTTTTCCTGGGTGACGAGGGGGTCGGAAAATCGACGTTCGCTCTGCGGCTGGCACGGGTACTCACATGCGCGTCGCCCGGCGAAGCATTTACGGCCTGCGGTCGTTGTACGTCGTGTATTCAAGCGGCGGCAGAGAGCCACCCTGATATCGATGTTGTGGCCAAGCCCGAGGACCGGGCCACGATTCCACTGGAGTCGTTCATCGGCACCCCAGAGCATCGCATGCGGGAGGGGCTATGCTGGCGGATTCTGCTGCGACCGGCTCTTGGGCAGCGGAAGGTCGCGCTCATCCTCGATGCCGATGCCATTTCTGAAGAGGGAGCCAACTGTCTGCTGAAGACCCTGGAAGAGCCCCCTGATGCCGCCGTGTTGATCCTGGTCGGCACGGCACTGGAACGCCAACTGCCAACGATTCGTTCCCGCTGCAAAGTGTTGCGGTTTCGCTCGCTTGCGAAGGACGTGGTGGAGAACGTGCTCGAAACAGAGGGGTTGGGTGATCCCGAGACCCGTCGTCAGGCTGCAGCCGCGTCGGCCGGAAGCCTTGCTCGAGCCAGGCTGCTCGTCGACGCTGAGATGGTCGAGTTTCGCCGTAGCCTGTTCCATATGCTGGCTCAGCGTCCTGTGCGGGGCGTGGTTCTGGGGAGCGAGATCACCGCGATGATGGAGTCTGCTGGAAAAGAGGCGGCGCGGCGACGACCCCGACTGAAACTGACGCTCGAGTTGGCGATTGACTTCTACCGGGCCTGTCTGCGACTCGCCGCCACGGACCTCCAAGGAGAGGATCCGACGCTCACCAACAGCGCGTCCGCCTGGATGAGAGGGGGGGGGCGTTGGGAGCAGGCCAGCACCCACCTGCAGCACACGCTCGAAGCGCTCGAAGCCGTCGATCGCAATGCTCATTTGGGCATGCTCATCGATGCCTGGACCGCTGCCCTAGAACAGCCACGGTTGGGGCTCACAACAGCCTGAGTGTGCTCTGTCGATTGAGGAGCGACGTGCGCCGCCGGGGCGGCATCTGCGGGGCCCGGCTCCGCACGCGGCCAGCGAACGTGGTCAACCTTCCGCCTCGGCCGCCATGAATGTCGGGTCAGATTGCCTGTTTCCCCCCGTTTCGGGAAACCCTGACGGCAGGCCCTGCCCGCAGTCGATTTTTTACTCATGTCCGGACGATTTTCTCGTACAGAACGGGCCCGGCTTGGTGCGGTCGATTAGGCGGATCTGCATGGCTGCTTCGAAAACAAACAGCGTTTTTGTTCTTTCGTTCGCGGCAGGTCTCTTGGCATCAGCGTTGGTGCTTGTTTCGTCTGAAGAATC
>JBMTLP010000106.1:0-9226 GCA_049433245.1 Pirellulales bacterium | reverse complement strand
GGAGTGAGCGAAGCCAGGATGGCGCAGCGAACGCCCGGCTCATCGGCTTGGGCTCGCCCCGAGCGCCCCCTGCACCGCCCGCATCCGGTCAAGGATCGCCTGCTCACCTTCGGCTCGCTCTGGCTGACCTGCCACCTTGAGCGACTGCACGAGCCAACTGCGGATATCGAGCCTGGTTGGGTCGAGAGCGATCGCCTCATCGGCAGCGGCGATCCCTTCTTCCCACCGTCCAAGCCCAGCAAGAATCCCGGCGCGGAGCATGTGCACTTCAGCCACCGTGTCGTTAACGTTCGCCAGCCGGTCAGCAAAGGCGAGGGCGGTGTTGAAGCTACCCCGCTGTTGCTCGAGCCTCGCGAGGCTCATCAGGGCGGGCTGGTTGCACGGGTCGGCAGCGAGGTCTTGAGCGTAGCTGGCGGCGGTGAGAGCGTCCTGCCCAACCCCGTCAAATAGCTCGCCCAACGAGAGCAGCGCGTCGACGTCTCCCGCGAGCGGAGCGACCGTTGCTCCCGGATCGTTTGGGTTGATGTCGGCTGGCGTGAGCAGCGTGGCCGCTTGGGCTGCGAGCTGCGGGCTGCGGGCATCGACCGCAATCGTCGCCAAGAGCATGCCCTGAGCTCGGCTGAGCTCTTGTGGGTCGAGTCGCGATTCTCCATTGTCAAACACCACGGGCTGTCCCTGTCGACGGCCGCTAGCAACTCGCTTGGAAGCCGCCGCATCTCGGGGAATGCTGTGGTCCGTCAGCGCCGTATGGGGCACGTCTGACGAGTCTTCGCTCGGCATGTGGCACGCCACACAGGATCCGCCCGACTCGTGCGCAAGCCGCTGAGGCTCCTCGAGGCCACAGTCATCAAGCTCGTGGCAGGTCGCACAGCGCTGATCGAAGAAGGCCGCTGCTTCTGCGGGAGGGGGTTGCCAGTGCGGATCGTGGCAGGTGGTGCAGCCCATGACCGCACCGCTCGCCTGGTAGCAGCGGCTCGACTGCATCTGCTCAACCTGGCTGACCGCCCGACCGCTATCGGCCCGCGCGTTCTGCACAAACACCACGAGCGTGTCGTCGAGGTGATCTCCCGGCCGGAAGTCGAACAGACCGCGACCGAAGCGAGGGATCGCCGACTCACCCGCCAGATGGCACTGGTTGCAGACTGCCTCACGTTTGGCTGGGTCGAGATCGGCTGGATTCACGATCTCGCAGTTGTCGCACGACTGTCCTTCCGCCAGTTGTTCCATCGCGACCACGTGCCGTCCCCCCGGACCATGGCACCGCTCACAGCCGATGCTCGCCTCGAGAAAGATCGGCTCTTCGTACCGCGAAGGATCCTGCGGATCGACGTCGACCCGGCCTGCGTGGCAGTACAGGCAGCCATCGCCGATCGCCCGCTCAAACCGCAGTGAGGGGTCCTCGTCGTAGCCTGGCGAGAGGTCCCAACGCTCACCGTGCGCGTACCAACCGATGGGAGACTGGGCCAGCCGCCCTTCTTTCTCAATCACGTAGGCACGCCCTCGCCGCCCCGACCCAATTGCAAACCGCACCGGCATCACCTGCTCGAAGATGACCTCGCCATCGACATCCCGCATGCGATCGCCGTGATGCATCGCCGCACCATCCCACTGCACGAGATACTCGTGGCCGGCATGCTGCGGACCAGCGGGCCTCAGCAGAATCTCCTCCTCAAGCTGCTCAATCGGCGGATCGTCACCGATCGTCGCCATCGAATGGGACATGGAGTGCGTCTGATAGCGATCGAAGATTTCGGCATGGCACGCCGCGCACGACTGCGAACCAACGTAATCGGACGGCCTGGCTGCCGGTCTCTGACGTACGGCTGCCACCGCTGAAGGAACCGCCATCCCTGGCCGATCTAAGGTCATCCAGACAGCCGCCGCCGCAAACGCTGTCGCGAGCACCGCGAGCGCCACGAGCACGAACTTTTGGCGACTCTTCATCGCGGTTTCTCCTGATGACCCACCGACGTACCCACTCAGCCGCCGTGGATGCGGTAGCAGTGGGTCTTTGTCCGCACAATCAGATCGTTGTCGATGACCGCTGGGGAAGCCATGCAGCCTGCCTCGAGCGTGTTTTCCCCGAGCAGTTCAAACTGCTCAGGATTTGCGGCGAAGACCACACATCCACCATCCTCATCAAACGCCACCACCTTTCCTCCCGCCTCGATCAACGACGCCGAGAAGCGACCGCTGCGTCGCTCGGTCCACCTCGGCTCGCCTGTGGCAAGATCCAGACAACTGAAGATGCCGGTGTCGCTGACCATGTAGAGGTTTCCGTCAACCACACACTGGCTGGGTCGCGTGGGCGCGGCCTTCCCTGCTCGCCACACCACCTGACTGCCGGTGATATCGCCGGTTCCCTCGGGCCTCACGGCCAGCAGGGCATCGCCCCGCTGTATACAGATCACCACCAAACCATCGACATACAGTGGGCGACAGGCCGCATTGAACCCCCCATGCATCACCCGCCAAAGTTCGGCACCGCTCGCTGGGTCGTAGGCGATCGTGGCCACCGCCGACGGGCTGACCAGCTGCTTGCGGCCATTGTGCTCAAAAGCCAGCGGCGTGGAGTAGGCCTTCTTCATGTCTCCGTCATCGGTGCCGTAGTCGATATTGCGATCGGCTTCCCACACCGTCTTACCGGTCGCCGCATCGAGCGCCGCGACATACTGTCGATCGAAGCCATCGAAGGTGAGCACGAGCAAACCATCCACGAGAATCGGCGACGAGCCAGCCCCACGGTGGTGGTCGCAGGGCAGATCCTGCCGACTCCAGAGCACCTTCCCCGTGCGGACATCGACGCATGCCGTGCCAGGGCTGCCGAAGTGAGCCCATAAACGGTCGCCGTCGATGACGGGCGTGGGGCTCGCGTAACTGTTGAAGTCGTGACAAAAAGCCGGCTCGGCAATCTCAAAGAGTGTCAGTTCCCGCAGCACCTCACCGCTCGCTGCCTCGAGCCCCACCAGCGACAGTTGCTTGCCGTCGGCCGTGGCATTCGTCATCCAGACCACGCCATCGGCGACCACCGGCGATGACCACGCCTTGCCAGCAATGGGCACCTTCCAGAGGATGTTTTCACCCTCGCTCCACGCCACGGGAAGCTGGGCATCCCCGTGGCGTCCATCGCCGGCTGGGCCACGGAACTGATTCCAGTCGGCAGCCCAAGCCCCACCGAGGGAGCAGATGCCTGCCCCGATCGCAATCGCCATCACCATCGCCCGAACCGTCGTGTGCCGCAGGTGCCGCTGACACCGTCTGCGTCGATTCATCTTCCGACTCCCCTCCTCCGCTCGCCAGTCACGGTCAGGTCGCCGCCACTCACCGGCAAACTCGTTTTTCCCACGCACGCACGCCCCAGGCAAGGCTACGCCAGCCTACCCACACCAGCGAACAACCGGCTGGACACTCCCGTATTCTCGTCCTAGGATCATTGTGTGGGGAGAAACGCTCTGTTGCGCAGAGAGCGTCCTCGTTTTTGGTGGTGTATGAACACCCTCCGATGCATCACGATTCGCCAGGTCGGCTGCAGCCTTGCAGTTGCGGTGTTGGTGTGCGTTGTGAGCCTCGGCGAGCAAGCCGCCCAAGCAAGTTGCGGTGACTGGCTCGCAGTCCACGCGGCCGAGACAGACTCCACGCTTCGGGATGGTGGGCCTACTCCCGACGTCATCGCACAGATTGTGGGAAGCGAGGCCGCCACGCACCCGCTCCCTGCGAGGCGTCCAGAGCGACCACGATGCCATGGTCCGGCCTGCTCACGGTTGCCGAGCCTCCCGCTCACTCCAATCGAGCAGGCTGAAGTGTTCTCCGCCCCTGACCGCATGTCAGCCTGCATCTCGCACGCGAACCTCTCGACTGACGTCCTGATCTCCTGGGTGCTCGAGAACGACACCCTTCTTCTCTCTGACGAACCGACCTCTCGGATCGAACGGCCGCCGATGCATGGCTAACTGCTAGACGGTCCCCATTGGGATCCGTCGGCACCTGCAACGGCTCGGTGCACCGCCACCTCAGGTCTCGTCCTGAGAGGCTCCCGTGCCAGCCAGTTGCGCGCTTGGTTGCCCCGCGTCTTGTGGAGCTTTGTTTGGCTCTCAAGGCGAGGAAAACCCGCCACACACGCCCCGTGTGGCTCGCCACTGCGTCGCATCCATTCGCCACCCACTCGTTCCTGAGGTCTCTCCACATGTCCGCGCCACAACCGGCCACGGCTGGTCTCCCCACCCCTCGCAAGAAACATGTGCCCGCGATTGGCCCACGCCTTCGCTACGTGCTCGTGGCCGTGCTCGCCATGCTCGCGATCATCGGTGCCAACTCTGGCTACCTTGCCGCAGTGACCTTCGCTGAATGGTCAACCGGCGAGACCTATCAGAACTGGCTCTACCAGTGGATGTTTCTGGCCCACCTCGTACTCGGGTTCTTGTTTGTCTCGCCGTTTCTGATCTTCGGCGTGATTCACATGCTCAACACCCGCAACCGCAAGAACCGCCGCGCGGTCCGCGTCGGCTACGCGCTGTTCGCCGCTGGGCTGATCGTGCTCCTCTCCGGCGGGTTGCTGTTTGGCATGCGGGCTACCAACTTCGCCGCGCGACTGCCTGCCGCCACCAGCCTGGCCTACTGGGCGCACGTGATCACCCCAGTGGTCGCCGTCTGGCTCTACTGGCTGCACCGACTCGTGGGCCCCAAGATTCGCTGGCGGTTGGGCCTCGGCTATGCAGGTTTGGTGGCGGCGTCGATCGCGGTGATGGTCGGCCTGCATGCCCAAGACCCGAGAAACTGGCATGCGAAAGGACCCGAAGCAGGCGCCGCCTATTTCGAGCCTTCGCTCGCTCGCACGGCCACGGGCAACTACATCCCCGCTGAAACGCTGATGATGGACCACTACTGCATGGAGTGCCATGCGGATGTGCATGCTGGCTGGAAAGACAGCGCCCATCATCTCAGCTCTTTTAATAACCCCGCCTATCTCGCAAGCGTGCGTGAAACGCGTCAGGTCGCCTGGGAACGTGATGGCAATGTGCAGGCTGCTCGCTGGTGCGCTGGCTGTCACGATCCGGTGCCCTTCTACAGTGGCGCCTTCGACGATCCCCAGTACGACGATGTGAACCATCCCACGGCCCACGCTGGCATCACCTGCACGACTTGCCACACCATCACTCACGTCAACAGCACTCGCGGCAACGCCGACTACACGATCGACGAGCCGCTGCACTACCCCTTCGCCTCCAGCGACAACGACCTGCTGAAGTGGATCAACCACCAGTTGGTGAAGGCCAAACCGGCGATGCACAAGAAGACCTTCCTCAAGGACTTCCACAAGAGCTCCGAGTTCTGTTCCACCTGCCACAAGGTGAGCCTGCCTGGCGAGTTGACGCACTACAAGGACTTCCTCCGTGGGCAGAACCACTACGACTCCTTTCTGTTGAGCGGCGTGTCCGGACATGGCGCCCGCAGCTTCTACTACCCCCCCATCGCCAAGACCGAGTGCAACGACTGCCACATGCCGCTGGCCGAGTCGGACGATTTCGCCGCCGCATTCCGTGACGACTCGGGGCTGCTGAAGATCCACAACCATCTCTTCCCTTCAGCCAACACCGGCCTCGCTTGGCTCTACGACCGTCCGGAGATCGTGGAGGCTCATCGGGAGTTCCTCGAGGGGAGTGTGCGGGTCGATCTGTTCGGCATCCGCGAGGGCACCACCGTTGATGCCCCACTCACGGCGCCGCTGCGTCCTGAGATGCCGGTGCTCGAGCCCGGCCGCGACTATCTCCTGGAAACGGTGATCCGCACCCTGACCCTCGGGCACCTCTTCACCCAAGGCACGGTTGACTCCAACGAGATTTGGCTCGACATCACGCTGGAGGCCGATGGCCGCGTGATTGGCCGCAGCGGCGGCATCGACACCGCAGCCGGCAACGAGGTCGATCGCTGGTCGCACTTCGTCAACGTCTTCATGCTCGACCGCGATGGCAACCGGATCAACCGCCGCAACGCGCAAGACATCTTCGTCCCGCTCTACAACCATCAGATCCCCCCAGGTGCTGGATCGACGGTGCACTACGGGTTTCGTTTACCAGCGGATGTGAAAGGCCCGCTGACTGCGCGGGTGAAACTCAACTACCGCAAGTTCGATGCGGAATACATGCAGTGGATCGCCAGCCGCCAGCGACCTGGCGACATGCCGCTGCGAGGCTACACCGAGGGTGAACCGTATGTGAACGAACTGCCGATCCTGACACTCGCGGAAGACACCGTGACGTTCGCTGTGGCGGGGGGCGACCCGCTCGCCACCCCAACGGAGCCCAGCACGATCCCTGAGTGGCAGCGCTGGAACGATTACGGCATCGGACTGCTGCTCAAAGGCAAGGCGGAGTTGCGCCAGGCCGAGGCCGCTTTCTTGGAGGTGGAGAAACTCGCCCGCTACGACGGCCCGCTCAACCTTGCCAGGGTGTACTTCCGCGAAGGCCGTCTCGACGAGGCAACCGACGCCATCAGCCGAGCGGCGGTGTATACCGATCCGCCAGCACCTCCATGGACGATGAGCTGGCTCTCAGGAGAGATCAATCGCGAGCAGGGCCAGCTCGAAGACGCTGAAGCCAACTTCCGGGCTGTGCTCGAAGGCCGGTCCCAGGAAATGATCGATCGCAAACTCGACTTCAGCCGCGACTACGAGGTCCGCAACCTGCTGGGCCTCACGCTCTACGATCGGGCCAGCCAGTTTCGTGGAGCCGAGGCCGCCGAGCAACGGACGGCCACCCTTCAAGAGGCTGCGGCGCAGTTTGAAAAGACCTTGGACGAAGACGTGGAGAACGCCGTCGCGCACTACAACCTGAGCCTGATCTATGGGGAACTCGACGATCAGGCCAAGGCTGAAGAGCACCGTTTGGCCCATCAACGCTACAAACTCGACGACAACGCCACCGATCGCGCAGTGAGACTCGCCCGGGAGAAGTATCCAGCGGCGAATCATGCCGCCGAAGCTGTTGTGATCTACCCACTCCAGAGGCCCGGGGCCCCAGAAGGGCCGGACCTCTCGACGACATCTGAGGCCGACACCCTGTCCACCGGTGACCCTTCACCGCCGGCTGAGACCGCGCCCACAGTCGACACGCGGCTCTCGACCAACCCATAGCCAGAAAAGGGAACTCATGAAGAACGACACTCCACATGCCGATCATCCTGATCACGACGAGCCGGTAGACGACGCCGTGATTGGCGTGGCGTTGAAGTGGTCGCTCGCGGTGCTTGGAGCCGGGGGGCTGCTCATTGCAGCTGGGGTGTATTGGTTCACCGCTTCGGCCCCTGTTCCCGAGCTTGTTGAGCAGAAGCTCGTGGTGCCTACGATTCGCGAGCGACCTGCGGTGGAGATTCCACAGGTGCCCTTCACCGACATCACTGCGGCAGCCGGGATCGGGTTTGTGCATGAGAACGGCGCTGCCGGCGAAAAACTCCTTCCAGAAACGATGGGGGCCGGCTGTGGCTTTGTGGATGTGGATGCCGACGGTGACGAAGACATCGTGCTGGTCAATGGCTGCCGTTGGCCGTGGGACGAGGCTGCTCAAGGCGACACGTCCACTGCCGCGCTCTACCTCAACGATGGCCAAGGGAATTTCACCAACGCCACCAAGGGTTCCGGTCTTGATGTCACGTTCTATGGTACGGGCCTCGCTGCCGGTGACATCGATGGTGATGGCCTGACGGATCTGTTCATCACCGCCGTCGGCCCAGACCGTCTCTTTCGCAATCTCGGCGGTGGCCGATTTGAGGACGTGACCGCGACGGCGGGGGTGGCAGGTCATGAGGATGACTGGGGAAGCAGCTGCGGCTTTTTTGATTTCGATCGCGATGGCGATCTCGACCTGTTCGTCTGCTCCTACGTCGTTTGGAACCGTGAGATCGACACCTCTCAGAACTTTCAGCTGATCGGCGGTGGCCGGGCCTATGGAAGGCCACAGAACTTCGGGGGCACTTTCCCCACGCTCTACCGCAACGACGGCTCGGGTACCTTCACTGATGTCTCGGCTGACAGTGGGATTCAGGTCCGCAACGCCGCCACCGAGGTGCCCGTCGCCAAATCGCTAGGCGTGACCTTCGACGACTTTGATGGCGACGGCTGGCTGGACGTGGTGGTGTCGAACGACACCGTGCAGAACTTCCTGTTTCGCAACCGGCAAGACGGCACGTTTGAGGAGGTGGGGCGTCTGGCCGGCATCGCTTTCGACATCCAGGGCAACGCCCGTGGCGCGATGGGTATCGACGTGGCCTGCTTTCGCAACGACGCCGATCGAGGCATCGTGATCGGCAACTT
This sequence comes from Pirellulales bacterium, assembly GCA_049433245.1. Taxonomy (GTDB): domain Bacteria; phylum Planctomycetota; class Planctomycetia; order Pirellulales; family UBA1268; genus M30B53. The sequence goes on along the minus strand of JBMTLP010000106.1, from coordinate 921 downwards.
CGCCAACGAGATGACCGCGCTCTACGTGTCGCGCGGAGCAGGTGTGCAGTTTAAGGATGACGCGATTGCCAACGGCCTCGGACCGCAGACCCGCCTTGAACTGACATTCGGCGTGTTGTTTGCCGACGTCGACCTCGACGGACGGCTCGATGTGATCGCCGCCAACGGCCACCTCGAAGAAGAAATCAACCGGGTACAAAAGACGCAGTTCTACGAACAGCCTCCCCGGCTCTACTTCAACTGCGGCGCCGACCAAGCCACGGAGTTTGTCCCCGTTGGTGTCGACAAAACGGGAGAAGACTTCGCCAACCCCATGGTCGGCCGCAGCCTCGCCACCGCCGACATCGACGGCGACGGCGACCTCGACCTCCTGTTCACCGCCAGCGGAGGGACACCCCGGCTGCTCCGCAACGATCAAGCCCTCGGCCACCACTGGCTGCGGATCCGACTCGTTGACGAGGGCCACAACCCTGAGGCCATCGGCGCCGTGATCCAACTCGAGCGGGACGGCCTTACGCACACCCGTCGCGTAAACCCAACCCGCGGCTACCAGTCACAAAGCGAGCTTCCCGTGACCTTCGGCCTCGGCGACTCCCCGAACACTGGCCGCGTACGCATCACCTGGCCGGATGGCACCGTCACCGAACACGAAGGCCTCGACCCCGACCATCTCCACACCCTCTACCACCACCCATAAACCGCCGATCCCCAACCCTCGAGCGAGGTGTGAGCCCGGTGCTGACCCGCCGTCCCTCGAACTTCACCAACCGCCACTCCTCCGCTCGCCTCGATCAGCACGCTCCACGAGCAAGGGTTGAGACGAGCGAGGGTTGAGCCCCGTGCTGAAACGCCGGCGTAGAGACGCAAGCGCAGCCCGGAGGGCGAAAGCGCAGCGGATCTCCGAGCGAGCGAGGGCCAGGA
>JBMTLP010000105.1:0-9231 GCA_049433245.1 Pirellulales bacterium | reverse complement strand
GATCCTGCACCATATTCCAGACGACCTGCCCTTCGAGCGAGCCTGCCTGACCGAGCCGTGCTGCGTGGCCTACTCGGCCGTGGTGAAAAACGCCCGCATCGAGCCGGGGGATCGCGTGGTGGTACTGGGGCCTGGCACGATCGGCATTCTCTCCGCGGCTATGGCTCGGCTGTGCGGTGCCGAGGTCGCTGTCGTCGGTCTACCGTCTGACGCCGGGCGGCTGGAAGTCGCCAAACAGTATGGCTGCGAGGCGATCATCGGCGATGCCTCGGAATGGGCCCGCAGCCGCGATGGCCTCGGCTGCGACGGTGTGATCGACGCCGCTGGTGCCAGTGCCACGCTCAAGATCGCCCTCGACCTTGTGCGGCCTGCTGGCTGGATCAGCAAGGTCGGCTGGGGGCCACAGCCGCTCGGCTTTTCCCTCGACCCGCTCGTGCAGAAGAACGTCACGCTCCAAGGCAGTTTCAGCCACAACTGGCCGATTTGGGAGCGAGTGATCGCCCTTTTGGCCTCAGGAGCCCTCGATGTGCAGCCCATCATCGGCGGTGTCTGGGCCATCGAGCAGTGGCACGATGCCTTTGAAAAAATGCACGCGGGCGAGGTTGTGAAGAGTGTGCTCGCCCCCGGTCTTTCTGCCTGAGGACGATTTGCGGGCCGGCGGTCACCGATCTATAGTCACAATGAATCGTTTGAGATTCGTTGATTCGTTTCTTTTTGGAAAACGCTCGTGAACGCGTAGCCGCTGTCTGACTTGGACTTCGGCTCTCTTTTCGACGGACACATTTTTCAGCGGTGGCGTCTGCCATCAGCTGATGAGCGTTTTCCCTTCTTTGCCGCTTCATGTGCAGCAGCGCCTGCACAGTGCGTGTTCCGTCGCAGAGATTTGCTGCTCTCCGCTTGCCCCCGGCTGCGCGTTCTCCACACACCGCCTCAGCACACTTTGAATTTGGAGCACGCAGCATGCGTTCGTTTCTCCGCGGCCCAGTCGCGCTGGCACTGGTGACCTTCCTGAGCTTGGCTCTTCTTTCCCGCGCCGCCATCGCGGAGACGGTCTACGCCGTGAGTTTCAACACGGGCGAACTGATCAGTTACGACTCGTCCGATCCAACAAATACACGCGCCACGCTTCTCACTGGCGGATCTCTCGTGTCGCCCGGCGCGATGGTGATGGGCCCCGATGGCAACCTCTACATCGGTGAAGACGGAGACGGCTCCACGTTTGCCCCTCGCATCTCCAAGTACGAACCCGCCACGCTCACGCTCTCGACGGTGTATGCCTTTGGGGGCTTCGAGGTGTTTCCTGGCAGCCTGGTGTTTCAAGGCAACGATCTGCTGATTGGTCGCAATCCGTTCTACGGAAACACCGGGGCGATCGTGAAGATGACCAACGTTGTCAGCGGCACACCTACTGTCAGTGACTACACCACTGGCGGGAGCCTCGCCAGCAGCCCCGGCCTCGCCCTCTCGTCCGACGGCCGGCTCTACGTCAGCGACCAGACCTACAACTTCGGCACCCAGATCGCGAGCGGACCGGTCAAGCGGTTTGATGCGGCGGGCAGCTACGTCGGGGAACTCATCGCCGATGGTGCCTCGGGGCTGGCCGGCCCCACGGGCCTCGCCATCAGCGGCAACACGCTCTACACCGCGAGCATCATGAGCGGCACGATCCTGCAGACAGACTTGACCACCGACACCACAAGCCTGTTTGCCACAACCGGCAGTCCGTTTGAAGTCGGCTCCCTTGGTCTTCTCTCTGACGGCAGCCTGCTGGCAGGGAGCCCCTCAGGCAACGGCAACATCTACCGCTTCGACAGCAGCGGCACCCTGGTCGACACCTTCGCCTCTGGCCTCGGCCAGGTGGGTGGCATTGCCACGGTCACCGCGGTACCGGAGCCCAGCACCTTTGGGCTGGCGGCCTCCGGTATCGTCGCTGTCGGCCTCTGGTTGCGACGGCGTCGGGCTCTGCACCAGGCACAGTCATGACGCGGCCCCGCGGCTTCACCCTCGTCGAACTGCTCGTCGTGGTGGCGATCATCGGCACGCTGATCGGCCTCCTCCTACCGGCCGTTCAGTCGGCGCGGGAGGCGGGCCGGCGGATAAGCTGTACCAACAACCTGCGGCAGATCGTGCTGGCGGCTGCCAACCATGAGTCGGCCCGCCGCCGGTATCCGATCGGTTCGGAGAGCCGGCAGTGGGAGGCCAGGCCCGATTTCCCTCACCAGTTCTTCCGCTGGTCGGTGCTCGCGCACCTCTCTCCGTATTACGAGGAGGAGGCCCTGCTCCGCAGCCTCGACCTCACGGTGCCGCTCTACACTGGCCTCACCCCCGACTCGATCGCCCCGCAAAACAAGCCGATCGTCAGGCTCCAGGTGCCGTTGTTCCTCTGCCCAAGCGACACGCAAACACGCGTCTCGGAAAACTTCGGCCCAACCAACTACGCCGGCTGCACGGGCAGCGGCTCCGGTGGTGGCTCGCCCTTTGAGGTCGACGGCATCTACGGGATCAACTCCCGCACAACACCTGCCGACATCCGCGACGGCCTCTCGAAAACAGTCATGTTTGCCGAGAGCATCCTTGGGGCCGGCCCGGTGGCCACCCGCTCAGCCGATGGCCTCGATGCCGACACCGGCTACGGTTTCGTGTTTGTCGCGCCGCTGACCGAGGCCGCCTGCGGCCGTCCCTTCTACTACAACTTCACCGACCTGCGAGGCTTCTCCTGGGCCAACGGCGAGTATCGCACCACGCTTTACAACCACACCCGGCCGCCAAACGCCGAGGCCTTCGACTGCTTGGCAGCCTTGATGAGCACCACCGACCTCGCCCGCATGTATGCCGGCTATGGCTGGCGGACCGCGCGAAGCCGGCACCCCCGAGGGGTCAACACCGCAGCTGCCGACGGCTCCGTGCACTTCCTCAGCAACGACATCGATCTGGTGATCTGGCAAGGGCTCTCCACCCGCTCCGGCGGGGAGCCCACCGCCATTCCGTGATCGGTCTCGGTGCCCCCCGCCCCCACTGAGGTTGCAAGCCTCACCACCAGCAGAGAGACACCGTGCCTTCAGCCGCTCACCGCTCCAACCCTCCATCGCCCCCGCTGCTGATCACCGGAGGTACCCTCGTGCTGCCAGACGGCGTGATCGAGGGGGGCAGCGTCGTCTGCCAACAGGGGCGAATCACTGAAGTGCTCCGCCGACCGCCGCGGGCCAGCCTGCTCGGGGCCGCCACCGTGATCGACGCCCGCGGTGGCTTGATCGCACCGGGCTTTGTCGACCTGCATGTCCATGGCGGCGGCGGGGCTGACTTCATGGATGCGACAGACGAGGCCGTCCGTACCGCCATCGCGGCCCATGCTGCCGAGGGCACCACCACGCTCTTCCCCACCACCACCACCGCCAGCCCTGCGGAGATCCAGGCGATGCTTGCCGCCTGCCGTCGCTGCCGTGATGCCTGGCAACCCGGCGATGGAGCCCGCATCGCGGGAGTACACGTCTACGGCCCGTACTTTGCTCCGGACAAGACCGGTTGCCACGCGGCCGACGTGGCTCGCTCGCCAGACCCAACGGAATACGCATCATGGTTTTGCGACGACCTCGTGCGGATTGCCACCTCCGCCGCCGAACTGCCAGGTGCTGAAGCCTTCTACCGCCGCGCGGCCAAGGCAGGCTGCCTCGTCACTTGCGGCCACTCCAACGCCGACTGGGCAGAAATGCAGCGGGCCTTTGACTGTGGTATGCGGCACGTCGACCACTTCTGGTGTGCGATGAGCTCGGTCGTCTCGCTGCGGTCACGGTTTGGCACACCGATGCGGGCCTCGATGGAGCAGTTCGTGTTGGCCACGCCGGAGATGAGCACCGAGGTACTCGCCGACGGCCACCACCTCTCGCCCGAGTTGCTCGATTTCGCCTATCGCCAGAAAGGCCCAGAGCGACTCTGCCTCGTCACCGACGCCAGCCGCGCGATGGGGATGCCTCCGGGCCGCTACCGCTTTGGGTCGGCGACATCGGGCAGTTGGTTTGAGAGCGATGGTGAAGTCGGCCGAGCCAACGGCAGCCTGGCCAGCAGCGTTGTGGGGATGACCCACATGGTGCAACAGATGCAGCGGCTCACCTCAGCCACCCTGTCGGACACGATCCGCATGGCGAGCCTCACTCCAGCGGAGCGGGCCGGCATTGCGGATGACGTGGGCAGCCTCGCTGTCGGGAAGCGGGCCGATGTGCTCGTGCTCTCCAAGCGGCTCGCGCTAAAGAAGGTGGTGATCAACGGACACCCATGGCAAAAGCCGAGGAAATCCTCCGGGCGGATGGGTCGGCCTGGAGGGAATGTCGGGCGAGATGGCACCGACAGCCTCGGCACCTTCTGATCAACCCACAGTAACCCCGGATCGGCCCTCTTTCCGCAGACCTTGTGAAGACAACTCTGGCTAGAATGCCGGGATACGTCGAAGAACGTGCTGGAAACCCCGGGGGGACACGATCGATGAGCCGTCACATGGCTGGTGTTTTTTGCTTCCTACTGCTTGCGTTCGCCTGCAGCAAGACGTGTCCAGAACTTCTCTTGGCCGCAGACATACCCGACACACCCGCCGCCCTGATCGGTGACGTGGTCAACGACCTGCGCTTCAAAGACATTCGCGGACTCGTACGGACTGCGGCCGATCTTGGCAGCCACAAGGCGACGGTGCTCGTGTTTGTTACGACCGACTGTCCGCTCGTGCAGCGGGTGATGCCCAAACTCGTTGAGCTCGAGCGACAGTACCGCGAGGCGGGTGTGCAGTTCGTGGCGGTGAACGTCGGCGCGGCCGACACCCTCAAAGACATGGCAGCACAGGCGATTGCGTTTGAGGCGCCTTTTGTGTTTGTCAAAGACGAGTCGCTCGCCTGCTCCAAGCGACTTGGCGTGGAGCGAACACCTGAATCTGTCGTTTTCGATAGCCAGTGGAGGCTCGTGTATCGCGGCCGCATCGACGATCAGGACCGCCTAGGCGGCACCAAGCCCGAGCCAACCCGTCGTGATCTGGCCGTTGCGATCGATGAGGTGCTTGCTGGCGGAGTGGTCTCCGTCACGACCACTCCCGTGGATGGCTGCCTGATCACGAGCCCCCCGCCGATTGACGTCACAGGGCCGGTTCCCACCTATCACCACGATGTCGCGCCGATCATTGAACAACGGTGCAACCGCTGCCATCGCGAAGGCACGGCAGCGCCCTTCACGCTGCTCTCCTACGACGAGGTCACCGCCCATGCTGAGATGATTCGCGAGGTCGTGCAGGACGAACGGATGCCCCCGTGGAGCGCGCACCCAGACTTCGGCTCTTTCCAGAACGATCCCTCACTGACTGCCGCAGAAAAACAGACGCTGTTTCACTGGATTGCCGCCGGTCGTCCTGCTGGCGCACCTCCTCCCTCTCCATCCGAGAAGCTTGAACCTGCCCCGGAGTGGAGGATCGGCACGCCCGATCTCGTCGTCAGCATGGCCAACGAACAAGACGTCCAGGCGACGGGCTATATCCCGTACCAGTACGTGATGCTGCCGCATGTCTTCCTGCGAGAGACGTGGCTGGAAGCCATCGAGATCAAGCCCGATAACCCAGAGGTCGTGCACCACTGCAATCTCGCGTATGTCACTGCGGCAGGCGCAAGCGCCGACACGTTCATCACGGGGCATGTGCCAGGTGGACAACCTCTCGATCTGGGGCACTTCGAAGAGAGCGTGGCCTACCGCGTGCCCGCCTTTGCAGGCCTGGTTCTGCAGATCCACTACACGACCACAGGCAAGCCTGAGAAGAGCCGCATCTCCGTCGGCTTCCGCTTCCCCAAGCAAAAGATCGAGAAGCGGCTGCATCATGTGCTCCTCGATCCCCACAATCTGGCGATTCCCCCAGATGACGGCGGTCATGCCGTTCGCAGCGAAACCACCCTGCAACAGAACGCGAGCCTGCTCGGCCTGTTCACCCACATGCATCTGCGTGGAAAGGACATGACCTTCTACGCCGAGCCGCCCGACTCGCCCCGCCGCATCCTCTTGATGATCCCCACCTTCAGTTTCGACTGGCAACTCGGCTACGAATGCGCTCCCGGCAGCGTTCGACTCCCCAAGGGCACCACCCTTGGAGCCGTCGCACACTACGACAACTCCACATTCAACCCGTTCAACCCAGACCCAACCGTGACCGTCGGCTATGGACCGCAGTCTTACGACGAAATGTTCAACGGCTACCTCTTCTTCACCGACGACGACGAACACCTTTCCATCACCGTTGACCCCAAGACCGGTGTGCCCATCGCGGTCCCCGCTGAATCCTCTCGCCCGTAACGACCTCAAGGAACGCCGATCACCAGGCCTCCGCTGCCTTGGCCGCAGACCGTCGCCGCAGGCGGCGGACAGGCCTTCCTCCAACATTCAGCGAGGGGCGGCCCGGTGGCCGCGGCCGGGGCTGGATAAGCACGCGCAGCCCGGAGGGCGAAAGCGCCGCGGTCCCGCAGCGAGAGACGGACACGATGTCCGTCTCGCGCGTCCCGCCCGCGGGCATTGGGCCGCCCCGAGCGCCCCTGCACGAGGGGGCTTGAGCCATCCCACGATCACTGCCACGCTTCTGCATACGTTCTGGCTTCCTCGGAGACAGGTTTCATGCGAATGCAAGAGAAGGTGGTGCTCGTCACGGGCAGCGCCACCGGCATCGGGCGGGCGATCGCCACGCGGGTGGTGGCTGAAGGAGGCCGCGTTGTGGTGCACGGACTCGAGGCGAATCTCGTCGCGGACGTCACCGCCTCGCTCAACGAGGTCGGCCAGAGCCGTGCAGGTCGCGATGGGCCTACAGCAATCGGCCACGTCGAGGAACTCACGAACGAGGGGTGCCCTGGACGCCTGGTCGAACTGGCTTTCACTACCTTTGGGCGTCTCGACGGACTTGTAAACAACGCCGCCGTGATCACAACGGGGGATATCCACACGACCGATGCCGAGCGATTCAACCGAACCCTGTCGGTCAACACGCTCGCGCCGCTGCTATTGATTCAAGCGGCCTTGCCGAAGCTCCGCGCGAGCCGAGGATGCGTGCTGAATATCGGGAGCGTCAATGCGTACTGCGGCGAGGAGAACTTGCTGCCATACTCAATCTCCAAAGGTGGGCTGATGACGCTCACCAGGAACCTTGGCGACACGCTGTTTCGCGAGGATGGCGTGCGGGTCAACCAGATCAATCCGGGCTGGGTGCTGACCGAGAACGAAATCCTCCGCAAACGATCGCACGGGCTAGCCGATGACTGGGCAAGCCATCTGCCCAGGCAGTTTTGCCCGGCGGGCCGCCTACTCGCACCCGAGGAGATTGCCGCGGCCGCGATCTACTGGCTGGCTGATGAATGCGGCCCAATCAGCGGACAGGTCGTTGATCTCGAGCAGCATCCCTTCATCGGCCGCAACCCTCCGAAGACGATCGACACGGTCCCTGCCCCTCCAACCCGCTGAGCCGAGCGCACCACGATGACCACCCCCGCCCCCCATCTCGCCGCGTTCCCAAAGGCCTACATGCAGGCTCTGTGCCGCGACGGCAGCATGAAGATCGCCGACTGGATCGAACTCGCAACGCCCCTGGGGGTGAACGGGCTCGAATGGTACGCCGGCTTTCTGGAGATGGCCGACGAAGCCAACTGGCCTCGGTTTCGCCAGCAGGTCGAGGATCGTGGCATGACGATCCCGATGCTTTGCTGTTCTCCAGACTTCACGCATCCTGATGCCGCATTTCGCGAAGCTGAAATCGCCAAGCAAAAACGCTGGATCGAGATGACCCACTCGCTCGGCGGGCAGTATTGCCGCGTGCTGTCCGGACAGCGTCGGCCCGAGCTGTCGATCGATGAAGGTGTGCGATTGGCGGCAGAGTCAATCCAAGCCTGCCTTCCCCACGCCGTCGACCATGGGGTGACGCTCATCCTCGAGAACCACTACAAGGACGACTTCTGGACGTACCCCGAGTTTGCCCAACAGATGGAGGTCTTCTGCCAGTTGGTCAACGCGATCGATCACCCCAACTTTGGCGTGAACTACGACCCGTCGAACGCCTTTCTCGCCGGTGACGACCCCATCGAACTGCTGCGTCGCGTGCTGCCCCGGGTGGTCACGATGCATGCCAGCGATCGCTCGCTGATCGAAGGCACGCTCGAAGACCTTCGCCGCGAAGAGTCGGGGGCTGAAGGCTACGCCAAGCGGCTTCGGCACGGCGAGATCGGGAAGGGGCTCAACGATTACGACACGATCTTCAGCCTGCTTGCAGGCCAAGGCTTCTCGAGTTGGATTAGTATTGAAGACGGTGTGGAGGGCATCGACCAACTTGCCCGCAGCGTTGCCTTCCTCAAAGACAAGATCGCAAAGCACTGGCCGCCGGCCTGAGCTTCTTTTTCGCCTTGCATGGGTTTTGCTTCTCGGTTGGGAACCGTGTCATGATCGTCAATCACGTTTTTCGGCTCTCTGTGGTTCTTGGTGGACTGGCCTTCTGCTTGGGTGCTGCAACACACTGCCGCGCCCTCGAAGGCGCACCAACCAACGCGTTGAGTTACGAGCCTGATCGCTTTGAGGTGCACGAAGTGGCCAGCGGCCTCGTTCAGCCAATGGAGCTCGACCTCGGCCCCGATGGAGAGATCTACCTGATTGAAATTGGTGGTGTGCTGAAGGTGATCGACCCGGCAACCGGCGTGAGCACCCAGATCGGCAAGCTCACCGTCACGACCGAGCAGGAGAACGGGTTGATCGGCCTCGCCCTCGACCCAAACTTCGCCACGAACCGTTGGATCTACCTGCAATACTCTCCTCCCAACTTCTCTGGCCAGCACGTCAGTCGCTTCACGCTCACCGACGGCGGGCTCGACATGGCAAGCGAGAAGGTGCTGTTCACGTACGAGGAGCAGAGGCAACAGTGCTGCCACCATGCTGGGTCGCTCGAGTTTGGACCTGATGGCACGCTCTACATCGGCACGGGAGACAACACCAACCCCTTCGACGATTCGCAGGGCTACGCCCCCATCGATCAGCGTCCGGGACGCGAGCCGTGGGATGCACAGCGAACCAGCGGCAACACCAAGAACTACAACGGCAAGATCCTGCGGATTAAGCCAGAGCCGGACGGGACCTACTCGATCCCGGATGGCAACCTCTTCCCCAAAGACGGCTCGGTAGGACATCCCGAGATCTACGTGATGGGCTGCCGAAATCCCTGGCGGATCAACGTCGATCAGCGGACAG
>JBMTLP010000104.1:0-9284 GCA_049433245.1 Pirellulales bacterium | reverse complement strand
AGCCGATCCCCGCTTTGACTACCTCCGCGACTTTTCCAGATTTGAAACACCGCTGTGGATGCTGGTAACAGAGCAGCAGGTCTCGCTGTTGCCTGGGCAGTTCGATACGTGGCAGCACCTGCTGGTCGATGCCCTCGATGCCACGCTTGAGAAGCTCGCCAGCGAAGGGCCACTGTCACGTCGCACCTGGGGCGAATGGAACGTCAGTCGCGTTCAGCATCCACTCGGGGCCGCGATTCCGCTGCTCTCTCGCTGGCTGGATATGCCGGCCCAGCCTTTGCCGGGGGATGCCAACATGCCGCGGGTGCAACTGCCATGGGCGGGTGCGTCGCAACGGATGGTCGTGTCGCCTGGGCGCGAAGAGGAGGGCTTTTTTCACATGCCAGGAGGGCAGTCCGGGCATCCGCTGTCACCACACTATGGCGATGGACATGAGGCTTGGGCCGAGGGGCACCCAACCCCTTTCCTGCCAGGGCAAACCAGCCACACGCTGACTCTGGTGCCAGTGAATGCGACGGCGTTGTGAGACGCCCGATGAGCGAGTGCATGAAAAGGATGCGTATGACGCGAGCGCGGAGCGTGATGGTGTTGGTGCTGGGAGTCGGTGTCTGGGCAGGGGCTCACAGCCGAAGTGACGACGCGGCGCCTCCGTGGCCGCCAATCACCAGGGAGGCAAAGCCGTGGACGCGTTGGTGGTGGCTGGGCAGTGCGGTTGATGAGCCAGGCCTGAAGCATGAACTCGCGGAGCTGGCCGAGGCGGGGTTCGGTGGTGTTGAGATCACGCCGATCTATGGAGCCCGCGGCGCCGAGGATCGGTTTCTGCAGTTTCTCTCACCCGACTACATGCGGGTGCTTGAGTTGAAGTGCCAAGAAGCGAAGCGGCTCGGCTTGGGGGTCGACATGGCGACGGGCACAGGCTGGCCATTCGGTGGACCGCATGTGGGCCCAGACGATGTGGAGTTGAGAATCGCCGGGAAAGACGGCCGCTTCGCTCCGCAGCCCACGGGCTTCAAGGTGAAGCGGGCTGCCCCCGGTGCGGCTGGGTTTGTGGTGAATCCCTACTCGACCGAGGCGATCAAGCGATATCTGCAGCCGTTCACGGAGGCCTTCGGCCACCTCTCGCCGGGTGGCCTGCGAAGCCAGTTTCACGACTCATTTGAGTATCAAGCCAACTGGGTGAAGGAGGCGCCCGAGGCGTTTCTCCGGCTGCATGGCTACCCGCTCGATTCACAACTCGACGCCCTCGAGGGACGCGGTGACCTCGAGACGGTGGCTCGGGTCAAGGCAGACTACCGCACTATGCTGGCCACTCTGCATCTTGCGTACGTGCGGGAGTGGGTGGAGTGGGCACACCGAGCAGGATGTCTTACGCGAGAGCAGGCACACGGAGCCCCCGCCAATCTGATCGACCTCTATGCGCTCTCAGACATTCCTGAGACCGAGGTGTTTGGCGCGAGTGAGTTTGCCATTCCAGGGCTCCGTCGGGAGCAGAGCGAGGTCAGTAAAAACCTACCGCAGCCGCTGGTGACGAGGCTGGCTTCGTCGGCTGCGCACCTGGCGGGCCGCAGGCTGGTGTCGTCGGAAACGTTCACCTGGATGCGGGAGCATTTTTGTGAAGCACCGTCCCAGATGAAGCCAGAGATCGACCAACTTTTTCTCGCGGGTATCAACCACATCTTCTACCACGGCACCGCCTACTCACCGGAGGATGTGGCCTGGCCTGGTTGGCTGTTCTATGCGTCGACGCAGGCCAACGATCGCAACCCGCTTTGGCGGGAACTTGTCTTCGTCAATGCTTACGTCGCCCGCTCACAGGCGCTCCTGCAGGCGAGTGCGCCCGACAACGACCTGTTGATCTACTGGCCGATCCACGATCTCTACCATTCGGCGGATGGCTGGCAGCGGGCCTTCTCGATGCACCACCGCGACTGGCTCACGGACGCCGAAAGCGGGAAACTGGCCCAGGAACTGCTCGACGAAGGGCTGTCGTTTGATTTCTGTTCCGATGCCTTGCTGCGCGAAGCGGGACGGTATCGAGCGGTGGTGGTGCCACCGTGCCGGCTCATGCCGGTGGATACGCTGCAGTCGCTGCTTGACCACGCTGAGCATGGCGGCCGGGTGCTCTTCGTTGGCCAAATGCCAACTGACGTGCCGGGCCTCGGTAGGCTTGCCGAGCGGCGGGCCGCCTTCCAGGAGCAACTCGGCAGGCTCTCGTGGAAGCCCTGTGCCGGTGGACAGCAGGCCGTGCTTGGCGAAGGTTCGCTGACCTTGGTCGCGGATGTGGAGGGCGTGATCGACCATGCGGGCGCGCGTGTGGAACCTGCAGCGGCGGCCGGACTGTCGGTGCTGCGGCGTCGGTTCGTTGATGGCTCGCTCTACTTCTTTGTGAACGAGGGGCCTGCACTGGTCGATGCTTGGGTCGGGCTGGCCGCATCCGGGCCGTCGGGGTTGCTGATGGATGCCCGCACGGGTGAGGTTGGTCGAGCAGCGATGCGGACGGATGCCGGGCAAAGCCAGGTGCGCCTGCTGCTCTCGCCTGGTGAGTCGGTGTTTCTCAAGGTCGCACCTGACGACGGCGAGGCTCAGCCACCCTGGTCCTACGCGGTGGACACTGGCGAGCCCGTCGTGATCGAAGGGGAATGGCGAGTCTCCGCCGTGTTGGGCGGGCCGGAGTTGCCCCCCGCGTTTACGTCAGTGACCGTGGATTCAGGCCAAGCTGGAAGCCTCGCCTCGTGGACAGAGCAGGGGGGCGAGTGGGCTCGATTCGCCGGCACAGCACGCTACGACATCGAGTTTGAGTTGGAGCCTGACCAGGTAGCCAAGGCCGACGACTGGCGGCTGGACCTGGGGAATGTCCGTGAGGTGGCTCGCGTGCAACTCAACGGGCACGACATCGACTGTGTGTGGAGCCTCCCGTTTTCCTGCAGGCTCGATGGGCGAATACAGGCTGGCCGCAATCGACTCTCCATCGAAGTGACCAACCTCGCAGCCAACCGCATTCGCGACCTCGACGCATGTGGCGTGGCCTGGAAAAACTTCCATGAGATCAATTTCGTTGACGTGCACTATCAGCGATTCGATGCGTCGGCTTGGCCACTCAAGCCGTCCGGGCTGCTCGGGCCCGTTCGGCTGGTTCCGCTCACGACCCGTTAGGCGATCCACTCTGAGATTACCCTGCCGCCCACATCAGTCAGGCGGAAGTCGCGTCCTTGGAAGCGGTACGTCAGCCGTAGGTGGTCGAGCCCAAACTGGTGCAGCAGCGTGGCGTGAAGATCGTTGATGTGCACAGGCTTGTCGGCGATATGCCAGCCGATGTCGTCAGTCGCCCCATACGTCGTTCCACGTTTCAGTCCACCGCCAGCGAGCAGCATGGTGTAGGCGGACGGGTGGTGATCGCGGCCGGTGTTTGCATCGCGTCCTTTGCGGTTCTCGCCGAGGGGCGTGCGACCAAACTCACTGCCCCACACGACCATCGTGGAGTCGAGCATCCCACGCTGTTTCAGGTCTCTGATGAGGGCGGCGATCGGTTGATCAACACACTCCGCGTTGTGAAACAGGTTGAAATCGAGGTCGCTGTGCTGGTCCCAGGAGGCGTGGATGATGTTGATGAACCGCACGCCCCGCTCCACCAGCCGCCGGGCGAGCAGGCAGTTGCGGGCGAAGGTGTCGTAGGTTCGGAGGTGACCGAGCGAGCCACGCCACACTTTCTCTGGCTCGGGGCGATCCACGCCATACATCTGCAGCGTTTTCGCCGATTCCTGGGAAAGGTCGGTCAGTTCCGGCGCGGCCGCCTGCATCCGATTGGCGAGCTCGTAGTTGGCGATCCTGCTCGTGATTTCTGGATCGTGGACTTCCTGATACCGGCGGAGGTTGGCTCGCGCGAGCACGTCGAGGCCGGCTCGCTGCAGTTCCGGCGGTAGGCCTGCTGGGTTGGCGAGGTTGAGTACCGGCTCACCCTGATTGCGAAACAGCACACCACCGTAGCTCGAAGGAAGAAACCCACTCTGATACAGCGTGGCCCCGCCGCTGCTCCCGCGGCCGGCGGTCAGCACCACATAGCCAGGCAGATCCTTTGACTCACTGCCGAGGCCGTAGGTGCGCCAAGAGCCCATCGTCGGCATGCCAAACCGCGACACCCCGCACTGCATCAGCAGTTGTCCGGGATGATGGTTGAACTCGTCGCTGTGCAGGCTCCTTACCATCAAAAGGTCATCGGCCATGCTGCCGAGATGCGGCAGCCAGTCGGAAAACTCCATTCCGCACTGGCCGTGCTTGGTGAAGGAGCGTGGCGAGCCGAGGAGCGTGGCAGTGTCAGGCTGAATGAACGCAAACCGAGCGGAGTCGAGGATCGACTGCGGCAGTTTTTGGCCGTGCAGTTCGTTGAGCTTTGGTTTCGGCGTGAAGAGATCTTGCTGTGACGGAGCACCTGCCATGAAGATGAAAATGCAGGCTTTGGCTTTGGGCTCGAAGTGGGGTGGTCTGGGGGTACCGGGAGACGAAGCCGCATTGATCGCTTCCTCAGCGCGGAGCAGGCCGTCGTCGGTGAGCATCGCGCCAAGGGCCATGCCGCCGAGCCCACTGGCGGTGGTGGTGAAGAACTCGCGGCGGGTGCGAAGAAGGTGGTCGGAGAGGGGAGACATTGGCAACGCTCGTGCTAATCGCGTGTGAGGAACTCGTCGAGATTCAGCATCACCCGAACCACGGCGATCCACGCGGCGTTCTCTGCTGGGGCAGCGTTTGGAGCCGAATGATCGCCAACGAGAGCGGAGGCTTGGCTGGGGTGTTCGGCATACCAACTGCGGCTCGTTTCCAGCAGCGTGGCAAAATCCGCGAGCTCTTCCTGTGTCGGGGGGCGGGCGATGCACCGCCGCAGCGCCGCTCGCAGCCGGGTGGTGTCATCAAGCCCCGGTTCCGCAAGGCTCCGCCGAGCGAGCGCCTGAGCTGCCTCAACAAAGGTCGCGTTGTTGAGCGTGACAAGCGCGGCGATCGGTGTGTTGCTGCGATCTCGGGCGACGTTGCTCACGTTGGAGTCGGGGCAGTCGAAGGTGATCAGGTTGGGGTGAGGAGCGGTTCGCTTGAAGTAGGTGTAGAGGCCTCGGCGGTAGCGGTCGTCTCCCTCGCTTGTTTTCCACGTGAAGCTGCTGTTGTAGGTCAGGTCGGTCACGCCGGGGGGAATCGGGGGAAACACACTCGGCCCGCCTTGCTTCGGCGAGAGCAGGCCCGCGGCGGCCAGCGTGATATCACGGATGATTTCGGCTTCGACCCGGAAGCGGTTTTGCCGGTGGAGCAATCGATTCGTGGGATCAACCTCGACGAGCTCAGGACGGTGGCGTGACGACTGCTGGTAGGTGTGTGACATCACGATTTCTTTGATGAGCGCCTTCCGCGACCACTCCAACGCGATCAGTCGGCTTGCCAGGTAGTCGAGCAACTCAGGATGAGTTGGCCGCTCCCCTCGCACCCCAAAGTCGTTGACCGTGGTCACGAGCCCCACGCCAAAGAGATGCTTCCAGATGTGGTTGGCCGCCACCCGTGGCACGAGCGGGTTCGCGGCATCAACCAGCCAACGGGCAAGGTCGAGTCGATCGGGCTGATCGTGGCCTTCGCGGGGCTGCAATCTCGGCAGGGCTCCGAAGGTGTCTGCGGAGACTTCGTCGAGCGGTTGCTTGAACTCGCCACGCCGCAGGATGTGTGTGGAGCGGAGGTCTGACTGGCGCTGCCGTATCACGCGGACTGGCACGGCGTTGGCTGTTGCGTCACCTTCCTCGGCAACGTGAGCGTCAGTCGATGCTGGGGCTGCAGACATGTCGGCCGGCAATGGCGTTTCAACCTCGTCGGCGTTATTAAAGAAGGCGTAGAGTTGGTAATACTCGCGGTGGGTGATCTGGTCGTATTTGTGGGTATGGCACCGCGCGCAGCCCACGCTCAGGCCCAGCCACACGGTGCCGAGGGTTTCGGTGCGGTCCATCACGGCCGCCACCCGAAACTGTTCGCGGTCAACTCCCCCTTCGGTGTTCGTCAGCGTTTGCCGATGGAAGGCGGTGGCGAGGAGCTGCTGCGGGGTCGCGTCGGGCAGGAGGTCTCCAGCCAGTTGTTCGATGGTGAACTGGTCGAAGGGCAAGTCGTCGTTGATCGCCCCGATCACCCAGTCTCGATACCGCCATGCGTCTGGGCGATGGTTGTCTTTCTCATAACCGTCTGAGTCGGCAAAGCGGGCCATGTCGAGCCAGTGGCGGCCCCAGCGTTCGCCGAAGTGGGGGGAGGCGAGCAGCCGGTCGACCAGCTCTTCGTATGCATCGGAGGAAGGGTTGGCGACGAAGGCATCGACCTCTGCCGGATCCGGTGGCAGGCCGATGAGGTCATACGAGAGTCGTCGGATGAGTGTGGGACGATCGGCGGCTGGCGACGGCTCGATGCCGTGCTGCTGGAGCGTGGCGAGCACGAAACGATCGAGGGCTCTTGGTTCGTTGATCGCGCCCGCGGGCCGAGCGACTTCTGGCGGCAGGGGATCGCGGAGCGGCCGGTAGGCCCAGTGCTGGTCCCACGGCGCACCCTCGGCGATCCAGGCTTCGAGGACCGATATCTCGGCGGGCGTCAGTCGCTCCCCCTCTGGCGGCATCTGCAGGAGTGGGTCGTGCGACCGCACGCGGGCAAGCACCTCACTGGCCTGCGTGTTGCCCGGCACAATCCCTCGGTTTCCGGAGTCGAGTTCGGCCATGGCTGCGGTTGCTACATCCAGGCGAAGCCCCCCTTGCGATGCATCCGGTCCGTGGCAGAGCAGGCAGTGCTTGGCGAGCAGCGGTTGGATGTCGCGGGCGAACTCGACCGCTGATGGGGGAGGAAAGTCGTCGCCCTGGGCGGCGGTTGAGAAGGCAGGGACGAGCATGAGCAGCGCGAGCCGGCCCCATCGCGTGCAAGCCCTCACTCTTCTATCAGTCTTCCCCATCATCGCCTCCCAGAGCAGTCTCTATTCTACCGAACGTGGCCCAGAACAGCCGCGGACGAGGCTGCGTTACCGGCTCCCTACCGCCGAGGCGCTGCTATCCTGCGGTATGGGAACATTTTTGGAGCGACGCTGCCCCAAGCGTAGAGCGTGATGACAGCCCCCACACAAGCCGATATCGTCGTTCTGGGTGGCGGGCACAACGGCCTCGTTGCCGCCTGTTTCTTGGCGCGGGCTGGGCTCGAAGTGGTGGTCTTGGAGCGCAGCGGGCAGGTTGGAGGGGCCGCTGTTTCAGCCGAGGTTTTTCCCGGCGTGCCCGCCAGGCTCTCGAAGTATGCCTACCTGGTTTCGCTGATGCCGCGGTGGCTGATGGACGACCTCGGGCTCTCGGTCCGCCTCGTGCGGAGGTCGATCTCGTCCTACACGCCCTGTCCGCTGCAGCCCACGCAGGGGCTCGTGGTGCGGAGCGATCCGCAGTCGCTCGCGGAGCAGTTCTCCAGGCTCACTGGGGATGCTCGTGAGGCGGAGCGATGGCAGGCCTTCTCCACGCGGACCGGCCGCATCGCTGAGAAGCTGTTTCCGACGCTGACGCAGCCACTGCGTTCGAGCGAAGAGATGCGGCAGCTCCTTGGCGACGCAGACTGGCGGGACTTTGTCGAGCGTCCACTCGGCGAGGTGGTCGAGCGGTCGCTGGTGAGTGACCTCGCTCGAGGTGTGGTGCTGACCGATGCCTTGATTGGCACTTTCGCGGATGCCGACGATCCGTCGCTGCGGCAAAACATCTGCTTTCTCTATCACGTGATTGGGAATGGAACGGGGCAGTGGGATCTGCCCGTGGGAGGCATGGGCGCTCTCACCACGCAACTCGCCGCTCGGGCGGCACACTTCGGCGTCCGCGTGATCACCGAGGCGACGGTCACGAAGTTGGATGCCAACCAGACGGGCGCGAGTGTGGTTTTCGACCTTGGCGGGCGGCAGCGTCAGATAGACGCGGGCTACGTGTTGGCCAACTGCACGCCGTCAACGTTGGCACAGCTCCGCGGGTTCCCTGTTGAGCCGCCGGCAGCGCACGCGGCCGGTGCACAGATCAAGGTCAACATGCTGCTGAAGCGGCTGCCGCGGCTCCGCGATTCAAAAGTCTCGCTCCATGAGGCGTTTTGCGGAACGTTTCACGTCAACGAGACCTACAGCCAGCTCAAGCGGGCGTATGAGGAGGCGCGGGCTGGTCGTTTGCCCGACCCTCTGCCTGCTGAGATCTACTGTCACTCGCTCTCCGACGACTCGATCCTTGGGCCCGAGCTTCGCACGGCCGGCGTGCAAACGCTCACCATGTTTGTGCTGCACACGCCGCACGCTTTGTTTGCATCAGCCTGTCCGCCTACGCGTTATGAACTGCGGGCGGCCGTGCTGCACACGCTCGACTCTGTGCTGGCGGAGCCAATAGCCGACTGTCTGTTTCGCGGACCTGACGGCCGCGAATGTCTGGAGATCAACACGACCGTGGACCTTGAACAGGCGCTCTCGATCCCCGGTGGCAATATCTTCCACACCCCGCTGGACTGGCCTTGGGCGACCGCCCGGGATGAGGTCGGGCGATGGGGTGTGGAGACCGATCTACCGAGCGTGGTGCTCTGCGGAAGTGGCGCTCGACGCGGAGGCGGGGTGTCAGGCATCCCCGGACACAATGCGGCGCAGTATGTACTCGGCCGCTGTTGAGAAACCACGGCTGCGGGGATCTTAGGTCGCGTCTATCGCTCGGGGTAGGTCAGCGTTTGCTCGACGCGATTGTGGGCGTCGAGGATCACCACCTTGGGGCGATGGGTGTCGAGTTCCTCGGTTGTGAGTTGGCAAAACGACATGATCAACAGGTGGTGCCCCACATCGCTGAGTTTCGCAGCAGCGCCGTTGATCCCAATAACGCCGCTGCCAGCTTGCCCCTTGAAGATGTAGGTCTCGAACCGATTCCCGGTGTCGACGTCGCACACGAGCACCTTCTCGTTGACTCGCAAGCCAGTGGCATCGAGGAGGTCCGTGTCGATCGTGATCGACCCGACGTAGGACGGGTCGCACTGCGTCACGGTGGCCCCATGAATCTTGGCGAAGAGCATGGTGCGAAGCATGCGATCTCTCGGATTCGTTCAGCAGATTAGCGATTGGGGGTGATTCACAGCAGGCCGCGTCACACGGACGGCAGTGCGATCACACGCCTCAGAGGAAAGCCCTCGACGACGACACCTTGGTCGTTGGAAGCGAAAGAAGTAGCGGCGTCCGGACTTGAACCGGAGACCCCAGGCTTATGAAGCCTGTGCTCTAACCAACTGAGCTACGCCGCCAAAATCGC
>JBMTLP010000103.1:0-9299 GCA_049433245.1 Pirellulales bacterium | reverse complement strand
GCGTTGAACCGGCTGTTGGCCGAGCATGACTTCGATTCGTTCGTCGAGGAGTTGTGTGCTCCGTACTACGCCAGTTCGATGGGGCGGCCTTCGATCCCGCCAGGCGTTTTCCTTCGAATGACTTTTGTCGGCTACTTCGAAGGCTTGGATTCGCATCGCAGCATTGCATGGCGATGTGCTGACAGCCGGTCGCTGGCAGAGTTCCTCGGGCTTGGACCAACGGATCCGACTCCAGACCATTCGTCGGTCAGCAAGACGCACAAGCGGCTTCCCAAGGAGGTCTTCGATCAAGTCTTTCAGTTCATTCTGCGAGTTGCTGCTCGTAAAGGCCTGCTTTCCGGCAAGACGATCGGGATCGATTCGACCACAGTTCAGGCCAACGCCTCGATGAAGTCGATCGTCCGCAAAGACTCTGGGAAAGGCTGGAAGGATTACACCAAGAAGCTCGCGAAGGAGGCTGGCCTTGAAGACCCGACGGCCGCAGAACTTCAGCAGTTCGACCGGAAACGCAAGGACAAGAAGGTCTCCAACGACGACTGGGAAAACCCGCACGATCCGGATGCCACAATCACTCGGATGAAAAATGGCACGACCCGATTGGCGTACAAAGCGGAGCATGCCGTTGACCTGGAAAGCGACCTGATCATGTCGGCAACGATGCACACGGGCATTGCCGCTGACACCGAGACGGTGATCGACACTGCGGTCGATGCGGCCGTGAATCTTGAGGCCGCAGGCAGCGAGAATGAGGTCAAGACAGTTGTTTCCGACAAGGGCTATCACTCGAACAAGGTGATGACGCTCGCCGAAGAACTCAACTTCAAAACAGTGATCCCTGAACGCGACACGCCGACAAATCGCCGCTGGACCGACAAAGATCCGGCAACAAAGAGAGCCGTTTACAACAACCGTCGACGAACGAAGAGCGAGCGAGGCAAGAAGCTCTCTCGCCTACGAAGTGAGTTGGTCGAGCGTTCCTTCGCTCATGTGTGTGATACAGGCGGAGGGCGACGAACCTGGCATCGAGGCATTGTGAATGTGACAAAGCGACACCTGATGCTGGTCGCATCACGCAATCTCTCAACAATCATGCGGATGCTGTGCGGAATCGGATCTCCGAGGGCCCTCCAGGGGCTCCGCGCACTTCTGCAAACTGCCTGGATTCACATTCAAGGTCGTGTGCTGGCTTTGAAAACCGATATGTCGCAGTTGGTCATCCACATCCGGGTTGCCGTCGCTGGCCTTCGGCTGACGTGGTCAACGAATCGGTAGCCGGAAAAAAGGACTTTCTCCTCGGCCTGTTAGGATTGGGGGTCGGGGGCAGGTCGGCCGGGAATTGCGAGGCGGGGCGCCGCACGACAGGCATCGAAGCCCACGCGATGGATGGAAGCGGTGAATTCGCGAAGCCCGACGCAAGCCATACCACGTGCCGGTCGTGGCTTGCACTCGGGAAACACGAACCTTTCGGCGAACGGGCGGTACCCACCCACGATGGGGCTCCGCCTGGGCCCATGTGTCGCTTTTGGCTGAAGCCCTTATAGTGAGGGCTCGGTTAGAGCCCAGGTTAGAGCCCACAGTAGTTCCGGAGGAGCGACCGCGATGATGATCCGTATCGAGGACGCGCCAAAGGCCGCTTCTGTGACCCTTCGGGCCACCGGGCGTGATCTGCCTGACGCACATCGTCGTGAGGTGATTGCTGAGGTTGTTCTTGAAGAACTCGCTCGAGTCGTTCCTGCGAGCTGTCGGCACGGCCTCTCTCCAGACGCCAACCTGGCAAGGATGGGTGTCGACGCCGCACGGCTCGGAGATGCGATCGCCCGGCTCGAGGGCCGGTATGTGATGCGGTTTCACGACGAATGGCTGGCAGCGATCGAGACTTGCGGCGACCTCGTTAACTGCGTGGCCGAGCAGATGTTCGATGCCGTCGATCGCGCGGATGGACCGCCGCCAATCCCGGCGACCGGATCGCGAACACGGCCTGCCCGCTGGGAGGCGACGGTCGAAGAACCACGCGTGGCTCGTGATGCCGACATCGATCTCGGTTGCGAGGCCATCGGTTTCGACGTCGCAGACTACTTCCCCCAGGCGGCTGCCCTGGAGTCTCGGCTCGCCGACCTACGGAATGCAGGGCTTGCCAACCCGTTTCGGCTGGCGAACGAGGTGGTCGATGGATCGCGTGTCCGGATCGAAGGTCGTGAGCTGATCAGCTTCACGAGCTTCGACTACCTGGGGCTGGCCCGTCATCCGCAGGTTGCTCAGGCGGCGAAAGAGGCGATCGACCGTTTCGGGACGAGCGGCTCGGCAAGCAGGATGGTGGGCGGCAATACGACGCTTCACGACGCCCTCGACGCCGAACTGGCAGCCTTCCTCGGGACGCCGAAGGCCACCGTTTTTCCCTGCGGCTACGGAACCAACGCGTCGCTCTTCTCCCACCTCTTCGGTGAGGGCGACCTGATCCTCTACGACGAACTCGCCCACGACAGCATCGTCAAAGGAACCATAGCTTCGAAGGCCGCCCGTCGCAGCTTTCGACACAACGACCACGCCCAACTCGACGCGCTTCTTCGCGATATCCGCGGCCGCTATCGGCGAGTGGTCGTGGCGATCGAGGGCGTGTATAGCATGGACGGCGACTTCCCCGATCTCCCACGTTTCATCGACGTCAAGAAGCGGCATGATGCCCTGCTCTACGTCGACGAGGCTCACTCCCTCGGCACGATGGGCAGGACGGGACGCGGTATCTGCGAGCACTTTGGCATCGATCCCGCGGAAGGCGACCTGTGGATGGGCACGATCAGCAAGGCCCTCGGCTCCGGCGGCGGATACCTGGCTGGCTCCGCGCGGTTGATCGACTACCTTGGCCTGACCACCCCGGCCTTCGTCTTTTCGACGGCGTGCTCACCGCCCAACGCAGCGGCTGCCCTCGAGGCGGTGCGGGTGATGCGGCGCGAACCGTGGAGACTGGACGTTCTGAGGGCACGGTCTGCCTTCTTCATCGACTGCGCCCGCGACGCTGGGTTCGACACCGGAGCGAGTGGTGGCACGCCGGTCGTGCCGATCATCCTCGGCAGTTCACAGCGGGCGCTCGCCGTCTCGCAACTGCTGCTCGAGGCGGGCGTCAACGCTCGGCCGATCCTCTACCCGGCAGTCCCTGAGTCGCGAGCGCGGCTGCGGTTCTTCCTGACCGCCGAGCACTCTGAGGACGACATCGTGGCCGCCCTCAAGGCGCTGGTCGAAGCCATGGATGCGACGGGCTGAACCGGCACTGGATGCCGCTTGTCAGGTGCGGTGCAGGAGCCACCGATGGCCGGTGGAATCTCCACGCGACGCATGTCCGCCGACTGCATGTCCATCAGTCACGGCGTCACACGGCTTACCGCCATTCGCGATGGCAAGGCCAGTGAAGGCGGGCCTGAGCTTGTGACTCGGGGCGAACACCGAGTGATATCGATGCCGGTGCTTCCGTGGCGGCGATCGGCATTCAGATCAGGCTCGCCCGTGACTGGCCGCTGTCGAAGCCTGACCGGGAATGGCACCGCCACGTCCCCCAGCGATGCAGCAGCTTTCGCAGCACCGTCACGGCAGCGGAAGACCTCCTTGGGAAGCCGCTTGTGCGTGTTGCAGACCGACGAATGGTCGGGAGTCGGATCTGTGGGGCCACGCCTGAGGCACTCTGCCAACGACCGACAGTCAGCACATCGCCATGCAATGCTGCGATGCGAATCCAAGCCTTCGAAGTAGCCGCGAGGTCAACAGCCGGTTCAACGCCGTGTAGAACGGCTGACCGGGAGACTGCGGCAGGTCGCTGGAGGCAACGAAGGCATCCAGCTGCCGCTCCCGTTTCCGCTTCCCAAGAGCCATGATTCCCTCCCTGGCAGCAAAACCTCAACGCGAAGAGGCCTGTGCTCGCAGTTTAGCGCCAGGAAGTCAGGTGTGAACGCAACTTTTTTCTCAGCCTGTTAGCTTCTTCCAGCAGACCAATGCCTGCGATCAGCGTTGCTGAAGACTCGGCTGCCAGTGGGGCCAGATTGCCGCATGTCCGCTGGTCATTGATGTAATCATCGTTTCCCGTCCTTCCGCAAAATCCATCACGCAGAGCTGCCTCACGCCGCCGTGCTTGCAGCCGTACAGCAACTGTTTTCCATCCGGAGATGGCTGAGGATGGTAGTGGGCTGTGCCTGCTGCGGACGTTGTCAGTTGTTCGCTGGTGCCATCCAGACTCGCCCTGAAGAGTTCCACGTTGTCGCCAACTCTTGCCGTATAAAAGACCGATTTGCCGTCCGACGCCCAGACGGGAGTGTCGCTGCTGCCCCCGTGAAAGTCGGGGACATCAAGGAAATCCATAACACCTCGATAACCATTCCGATCGGCGAGTTTCTTTAATTCGCTGCCATCCGATCGAACGACATAGGGATGGCAGTTGTAATGTTCGCCGCTGACGAACAGAACCCACTGTCCGTCTGGTGACCACGTTGGTCCGAAGTTGAAGGGATTTCCGGTCTGAATCTGTGTCGCATCGGAACCGTCGGCATTCGCCAGATAGACCTGATAGTCCTTGTGATACGCGATCCGCAATCCGTCGCGGGAGCTTGTGAAACCATACGTGAACTGCGACGAGCCGGATGTCAGGTCTGTTTTGTTGTGTCCGTCCCTGTCCATGCGAAACGGATGAGAGTTTCCATCAATTAACGCGGTGAATCCGAGTTGGAAATCATCGTTCGGCCAGAAGAAAAGCCCCCCGTTGTGGAAGCTGACTCGATCGACACTTGTGACGTTCTCGGCCGCACCGGTTTCGATGCTGACCAGATACGAGTCCAGCAACCATCCTTCCTCGGTGAAGTGAAACGATTTGCGTTCTTCTTCGATCGCGGCATTCTGAGGGCTCTGCCAACCCCGTGCCACGATGGCGGTTGAGCCATCTGGAGACCAGCCTGCAAACTGGGTCCATGAATCCGGCTCTGAGATGAGTTCGCAAGCAATTTCATGATCGTTCGTCCCGTCCGAGTTCATGACATGCGCCCGCATGGTGCGGACATTCGCATGCCGCCCTCCCGGAAGGTTTGTCTGCATCGTGGTGTAGCCGATGAGCGGCTGATTCGACTCGTTGAGACCGGCCTGGAGCTTGATGGCAGTGATGATGGCATCTGCGATTGCTCGCATACCTTTGTCACCGGGATGCCCGGCGACACCGGCATGTTCGAACTGGCGTTCCGATCGAGCAATATTGGCTTCGCTCTGTCCCGTTTCGCGAATGTCGACGAATGAGACATTTGCCTCCCCTGCGGCCTGCTGCATGATCCTGTCTTTGCTAGCATTTTCCCAGAACGAACTGCGGACGAAGATCGTGGGGTGACCAGTTTTCTGGAGCGCTGTCAGCAGCCCGAGGAATGCTTTCCCAAAGTTCGCTCTCGCATCTTCGGTTGAAAGTTCAGCGACGTTTTCGCCGATCGCCACAATGACAATGTCAGCCTCGAACGCAAGCTCTTCCTTTAAACCATCGCTGATATCGTAGGCGGCATAGTCACGTTCAAAGTCTGCAATATTTTTGATGAGAATCTGCGGATTGTTACCAGACGCAGCTTCGATGAAGTTCGTCACCAGATGTACGTAATCCTTATCCTCTGAGCTGGCCGCCATGCCCCAGTTGCCGACCCAGCCGATGCTGGGTGCTGGTCCGTGCAACGTGATACTGTTGCCGAGATACAGGATCTTCGCCGCAGGTAACCGGCCAACCTTCGGTGTGGCTGCTAGGTCAGTAGGTTCGTCCGCGTGAAGTACGGGGAAACAAACGGTCAACAGAAGTGATGTCGCGAGTAGATATGCAATTCGCAAGTTACTGCACCCGTGGAAGGCCGTGAGAGATCCCCGAACGTGCTGGCTCTGCCACCCAACACGCTTGCTTATTAGACATTATGTTGGGAAGTGTTCAAATCAGGGTTTGTCGAGGGGAAAAGCATGGCTCGGAGAACGCCTGGTTAGCCCAGAGTCAAATGGCGTTTAGACAACATGCCTGTAGGTTCGTTGGTGCTGGTGCTTTAGGTGGTGCTGGTGGAAGGCCCCAGTTACTGGCGCTGCCAAGGCGCTCCGGCGTCGAGCGTGCACCAGAGTCGCCCCATCGTTGAGATCGAGCCCCGTGATCCCGACGCCCGGAAAGTCGCCGTCCGCATCTGAAGAGTTCGACAGAGGACCACCCGCATCGATCAACGCGGAAACCAGCGTGCCCCCCACCGTGCTCGCCGCAACCGGGGACCGTTTTGGCGTCGGCTCATGGCCCGAGCACTCGCCTCCCTGCCTGCTGCACAGAGGACCGGCGTGAGCCTGGCGCGGCGGTATTCGCTGCGAGTGGCTACCGTGATCATGACTGGGATGTCGCTCGGCGGCGGTGCGGGCTATAGTCGCCCCGGTAAGGGCAGGCAGCGAGAACAGCCCGCACAAAGCGACGCGATTCCAAGGTACTGCCGCCAATCAGTGAGGTGATGTGATGGCGATGTGTCTCACATTGGCCGCTTGGTTCGTGGGTCTCTCCGTGGTGATGTCGCTGATCGAACATCAAGTCCACGCGAGGCTGATGCACCGGCGGCCAAAGTGGTTTTTTCTGAGGAATCTGGCTCTTCGGGAGAAGATCTTCAGAAGCCACGCCAGCGAGCATCACCGCCAGTATCGAAAGTCGTTTCGTGACGATCCGGTGCCGCACGGTGAAGATCGAGGAATTCGGCTGAACATCTTCGAGGGCCTCGTGGAGTCGCTGCCGGTGAGCCTAGTTCTGGCACTTTTTTCCACGACTGGCGCGCTCGTGTTTCCTGTGGTCGTGTGCCTGCATCACCTGCTGTGGAATCTGATGCACATGGAAATGCACAAGCCGGAGGGCAGATTCTTTGCCAAGTGGCCGATCTTCAAGTCGCTGGCCCGGCACCACTACCTTCACCACCGCTATCCGGACAAAAACTTCAACGTCGCTCTGCTCGCTGGTGATTTTCTGTTTGGCACCATAGCCAAGGCGTCCGACGCCGACTGGCAGGCCATGAAGGCGGAAGGCCTCGCTTGAACCTCCCCTTTTGCTACGCTGGGTTTGAAAACCCTCATGGCCACGTTCCACAGCGGATGGCGAACAGAGGTTCGGCGCCGTCACGGACCGCCGCTATTCTCCCCCTGATTTGGAGCGGACCGAATGAGCAGCAATGAGCGCAGCGAGGCCCGAAGCGTAATCCTGAAACTGCGCCGCTATCGCGATCGCATTGACGACATCACCGGAGTCGGTGGCGGCGGTGTCGCCGCCAGTGGCTCTGCTGTGGCCGCCGCACAACGCCGAGTGGCTTCGCTGAAAAGCGATCTGGAGCACGATTCCCACGAATGTGAGATTGGCAGAAAGCGGGCAGTACAGTCGAGTTGCGAGAGGATGTTTCTTTCGCCCGCCCTCAGAGAGGCGGCCGGAGCGATGGTGGGGCGGTCTGGCCCCCGCCTGCTAGACGCTCATACAAAAGAGGAACTGCGGGCGGCAAGGGCCCACATTCTCAACTACCTTGGACAGTTGGAGGGTCTTTACCCCACTTTGTAGTTCCAAACGAGCGTTGCTATTTGCTTGATTGTCGTCTATTCTAGTCGAGTTGGTTCTGGACGACGCTTGTTGCGCGGTGGCCGATCGGCCACGACTGCCGCTTCTTTTCCTCGCCTTTACCCTCTGGCGGGCTGCCAATCTCTGGCCCTTTCGATGTGACCCCGAAAGTTCATTTGGGTCATCGGTAGGAGTGTTTTGTTCATGGGTAAGAAACTGTACGTCGGCAATCTGGCCTATAGCGTCACGAGCGAATCGCTCGAGCAGATGTTTCTCGAGTTTGGCACCGTCACGAGCGCGCAAGTGATTCAGGACCGTGACACCGGCCGTAGCAAGGGCTTCGGATTTGTCGAGATGCAGTCAGATGATGCCGCCCAGCGGGCGATCAACGGCATGCATGAAAGACAGTTGGACGGTCGGCCCCTCACCGTAAACGAGGCCAAGCCCCGCGAGAGCAGTGGTGGCGGCGGCCGAGGTGGTTTCAGTGGTGGCGGACGCCGCTACTAAGCCGGATCGCCTCGGAATAGAGCATGTTGTCAGGGCCGGAGCGCGTCGTTACGGCGACTCCGGCCCTCTTTTTTGCCCCGACAGAGAGGTCACTCGGGCAACGTGCAGGCGGATCCCAGCCGTTCGAACGCTCCTTTGCTATCCGGTTGCGGATCAACATGGCCCCCTAAAACGTCGTGTCCACGCTGCGACTTCTGGTGGCAAGATCGAGGCACTCAGGCAGTGGAGCTTCCAGTCGTTGCGTGTCGGTCGACGGAAGAGGCCTGCATGTTCATCGCAGGGGTTTCTTCTCCAGCCACACTCCACGCCCGTCACTTGATGGGATCGCGTTAGTCTTCGAGCCGGTCAGCAGCGGGCCAAGTTCACCTTTCGGGGAGCGGCTCGGGCCAGTCACTTCTTCACGGTGGTCTGCACGCGGGTCTTGTCCGCCGCGCTGTGGCGGGCATTTAGCGAGCTCCTGAAGGACGGCTCCCGACAGCCAAACCTGAGGGCATCCCAGTCCACCGTACCGCTTTCTGGGCGGTCGATCAGCTCGAAATCACTCAGGGCAGAGCATCTCCATCAAAAGGGGAAACAGGCCAGGGAAACAAGGGAACTCCAGACAAAAGGCCTGCTGGCTAGCGAAGCCGACGGGGAATAACAACCAGCCCGCCGCGGGAACGACTTGGGGCCAGCGATGTCGGCTACAGTTGCGGTCTACAAACAAGCCGCGGAGAGCCCATGCCATCAAACATCGAGATCAAAGCACGGATCACGGACCTGAAGAAGATTGAGGTCTTGGTGGCCGCATTAAGCGATACGCCGCCCAAGCGGCTCGAGCAGCGGGATACGTTCTTCAGATGCGCGGCCGGACGACTGAAGCTCCGCGAAACTGGTGCAGGCGAGAGCGAACTGATCTTTTACTCTCGGGCCGACGTCTCGGGAACCAAGCTGTCGGACTACGAGATCGCACCGGTTGTTGACGCCGCCAAACTGAAATCTCTCTTGCAGTTGGCTTTGAGCGAAACCGTGGTGGTGGAAAAGATGCGGCGGCTCTATCTCATTGGCCAGACGCGAGTACACCTCGATACAGTGAAGGTGCTTGGTGACTTTCTAGAACTGGAGGTCGTACTGCAAGAAGGCCAGACACCAGCAGAGGGCCAAGCGATCGCTCAGGACTTGATGCAGCGGTTGGGAATCCAGGAGGCGGACCTGATCGCGATTGCCTATGCGGACATGCTCACGGAGTCCACTGTTGCTT
>JBMTLP010000102.1:0-9334 GCA_049433245.1 Pirellulales bacterium | reverse complement strand
AGCGCAGCCCGGAGGGCGAAAGCGCAGCGGATCTCCGAGCGAGCGAGGGCCAGGACGGCCCGCAGCGAACGTCCGGCGAGACAGCACCGGGCTCAACCCGAGCGGACCCACTGTCCCTCGAAGTTCACAACCGCCACTCCTCCGCTCCGCAACTCAGATCACGGTCCACGGGTTGATCTCACCATCACCACCCACGATCACTTCATCTGTCAGCGAAGAACTCGACCGGATCGACTGGAAGTCTTCTTCCAGCACCAGCGAGCGGAACGCCGCCGCCAGCAGGCTCTCCGAGGAATCGGTGGCGTCATTCGTGAGATCCCAGAACATCATGCCGCCAAGGCCCATCTCCTGAACCCACTGCGCCTTGAGTGCAATCGAGGTGGGCGTTTCGAACGAGCTAAACAGATCGAGCTCGGCGTTGTAGACGTACGAGGCCTGGGCTACATCGTCCCAGTAAAGCTGCCAGCCGCTGTTGGGGTCTTGCACCTGAGCCAGCAGATCTTTGTAGTCGTACACGCCCGTCTCAAACGTGCCAGGTGCGCCACCCGACGCGGCTTCGTCGTAGCCACCGTCGCCACCATCGGCCACGCCACTCCAACCGCGGGTGTAGAGCGGTGCTCCCAGCACAATCTTCTCGCCCGGCACACCCGCAGCAAGATAGGCGTTGACCGCCGTCTTGATGTCATAGCCGTTGGCATCCCCGGTGAAGGCCGCCTGATGGCCGGTCGTGTTCTCCCACGTGCCGTGGAAGTCGTAAGCCATCACATTGTAGAAGTCGACCGAGGGTGTCAGGCCAGCGAGATTGAAGTTTGCAATCTTGTCGAGGCCCGCTGGTGAGGCGACCGAGATCTCATAGGTGCGGCCGGTCTGTGCTTCCAGGCCGTCGAGCTTTTCCCTCACATTGGCCAAGAGCAGGGCGTAGTTGGCCCCGTCGCTTGAACTCACCGAGTTGCTCTCCAGCCCGCCGCCACCGGGATACTCCCAGTCGAAGTCGATACCGTCGAACATCGTGTAGGTGGTGAGGAACTCCACGATCGAGTTGGCGAACGTTTCGCGACCGGCCTCAGTGGACGCCACGGTGCTGAAGTTGCCAGAGAGTGTCCAGCCACCGACGGCAATGCTCGTTCGCAGGTGTGGATACATCGCCTTGAGCTGCGCCAGTTGATTGAAGTTACCCCAAATCGTCTGCTGGCTGCGGGGATCCTCCGGGGGGTAGTACCACTGGTCGGCTTCGCCAGTCACGCTCTCCGCCGCGCTAAACCGCTTTTCGACCGCCGCATAGCTGTCGTAAAGGGTCATCTCACCTTCAGCGGTAAGATTCGCAAATGCATAGATCAGCCGATTGATCTTGTCGGCTGGCACATCGTCGAGCTGGTAGTTGCGGCCGTAGATGCCCCACTCGGGGAAGTAGGCCGCGACAATGCCGTCGTAGCTGGCAATCGGCAGGTCACTCGAAGGCACATCGACCACCGGACCGCTGCCGGTGTCGGCACCCGTATCTCCGCCGGTGTCGTTGCCTGAGTCGACAGGCGGATCAGCGGGCGGAGTGCTGCTGCCGAAGTGGAGCTCGTTGACGGTTCCGTAATCGTTGAAGACTGCGCTGAAACTTCCTTCAGCCACATCGAGGCCAGAGGCTGTGGCGGTCGCCTGCCCCAAGCTCCCCGGACGGTCGCGAGCGACCGACCACATCGAGAGCATGCCCAACCCCTTTTCACGAGCGAAGTCTTCCAGGGCCTGTGCATCGTCAACGGTGAAGACCTCTGAGAGCACGTCGTTGACGCCAATCATCGGTGTCACACCCACCATCCGCCAGGCAAATCCTGCGTCATACTCAGCAAACAGACTCGATAGTTGGGAATAGGTGTTCTCAGCAGCCGCGATGGCATACTCGCCCATCGTGCGAGCGTTGGGACCACTCGTCGGCGCAGCCGACTCGCCGTAGTCCATCGCCATCACGTTGACACCGTCAAGTTTGACGCCCGCCTGGAGGGCCGAACGCACTACGGCCAACCCTTCGCCGGTCAGTCCGCTGGGCAACACTGGCAACGTGTACCAGACTTCCAGGTCTGGCCGCTCTTGCTGGAGCAGCGCGATCGCCGCACTCCGCAGCGCGATGGAGGCCGAATCAGCCACGGCTGCTCCTTCGATGTCGAAGTCGAGCCGACGGAGGTGGTACCGATCCACCACCGACGCGTACGTGGCTGCGAGTGCTTCCGCGGAGCCCCCTGAGGCCACTGCCGCCTGCGCGAGGCTGATGCCTGCGGCACCCCCCAGCGAAATCATCACATCGCCACCAGCAGCCTGAAAGGCATCGATCGAGGCGTTGATATCGGCTGCCTGCGGGAAGTCAGAATCTATCGCCAGGGCCGACAATCCGGCCCAGGCAGGATTGCCGTTGCTGTCTGCCTGCATAAAGCCGAGGGTGAGCAGCGACGTGCCATACGTCTCCGCGATCTCAGAGAGATTGGGCACTGGCCACAATCCCATGTCGACATAGGGAGCAAAGTAGGCTTCTCCCCACTTCTCATCCCCCACGTTGCCGGAGTTGAGGCCCGCAACCGCATCGTCCACAAGGGTCTCATCCCCAGGCATTCCCGGATCGGTTCCCGGATCCATCGGCATGTCGCCGTGATCGTGGCCGCCGTCGTGAGGGGTGTCGCTGCCTGGGCTGGTTTGATGACCGTCGGTGACCTCACCTTCCGGAGCGAAAGGCGTCAGCAGCGATGTGCGGCTGACCATCGTCACCTCTTCCACCGTGAAGCCGAAAGGCACCTCCAACTGGTCTTCAACGATCTGGTCGTGGTGGAACTCAATGTTGCCGGGCACCATTTCACTCTTTGACACACCGACCAAGAGCATGCTTTGACCAGTGGGCTCGACAGAGATCAACACACCCGCCGTCGTGTCTTCCACAGAGAGCCGCTCGCGGGTGCCGAAGTAGAGGAAACTCAACTTGTTGACCGCTGGGTCAAAGCCTTCGATCTGCTCATGCACGCCATATTCGTGCGAGCGCACGTAGTAGGTGCCCGCTTCACGCGGCCCCACGCCCTGCTCCCAGGAGAGAACGCCGCCGAGGTCCTGGCGGAGATGCTCATTCACCACCACGCCCAGATTGTCGAGCGTCAGATCGGTAAAGCGGACATCCGAGACCACCTGATACTCCGCCCCCCAGGACCAGGGATTTACGATTGCCACCTCGCCTGAGGCCAACTTGCCCACGATCAGGTTGTGGACGGAGTTGTCACCGAAATCGAGTCGGTCCTTGCTGGTGTCGAAGCCGACAATGTCGGCGTCAGCAGGGGCCACCACAAACACACGCCCCTGGCCATCGCCCGGATCAGGGGTTGGGTCGGGCGTGGTGTCGGGAGGGGGAAGCGGCGAAGCATCGGGAGTGGGATCTGCTGGCTCGGGGCCGTTGTAGACACCCGAGACCACAACGTTCTCAAACACCGCCGCCGCGCCACCGGGCGTTGCAGAGAAGCCAAAGCTCACTGCGCCTGCGGCTGGCAAGGTGCTGTTCCAACTGGCTCCCCGAACGATGTAGGTCGATCCGTTACGGCTGAGTATTTCGCCATTCCAGACTGAGCTCATCTCACCCGCGAAATCAAATCGCACCGTCCAGCCTTCCACCGGCTGATCGCCCGCATTGGCAACGGTCACGTCGCCAGTAAAGCCTGAACCCCAGTCGCTGACCACATGGAGCGTGGCGGTCAACTGCCCGATCGGCCGTGCTGGCTCATCCGCCGGTTGGTCGGTTGGCAGATCCGGCGTGGTTCCATCACCAGGGCCATCCGCAGGAGGCGGCGCACCTTCGATCGACTCACCATTGATCGTGTAGTTGGTTGGCGCAGTCGTGTCGCCACTCCCCACAAAACCAAAGGAGACAACAGCCCCTGGCGTGAGTGAACCGTTCCAGCCTGCGTTGCTGATCGTGTAACGATGGCCCTCGCGTGACACCACCTTGGCATCCCAGATCGAGTTGATGTCTGCAGCGTAGTCAAACGACACCGTCCAGTTTTCCACGGTCTCTGCATCTCGGTTTTCCAGAGACATCAATCCCTGAAAACCACTCCCCCAGTCTTGCGTGACTTGATAGCCAGGCACCACAACCGCCAACAGCGCCCGAGCTTCGAGCGACTCGGGAGCGAGCGATGGCCGAGGCTCTTTGCGACGACGACGCTCGAGACTCCGTCGCTGCTGACGGCTGAGTTGTTGCGTGGTGGCATCAACGAGGCGTTGGCAGAAACCATCAAATTGGCTGCGAACACTCATGGCAGTCTCCTTGCGGACCAAGGGCCCGCGGTTGGGCACAGGTCAACGTCTCAGGAGACGTCAGGCCCATTGCGAAATAAGGAAGGCATCTGGGTCATGGCATGCTGTCGAACCCAAACGGTCGGGTTTTTGCAGCAGTCATCGCCGCGCGTCCGACAAAGAATTCCTACGCCAGCGGCCAGGGCGTGGTTCAAAAAAGTTTTTGCCGCACGATGGAGGACTTAGGTAAATCCAGCGGGGAGCGCAGCATCGACGCCTGCCCCTTGAAAGCCCACCACAATGCGTTGCCCTGCTGCCAGCACGGCGTTGTAGTCGAGCGGTGCGATCGTGTATCGGGTGCCCACGCGAGCCACGATCCGCGCGTTCCAGATGTCGGCGAGGATGCCTCCGGTATCACCCGAGTTGGGATTCCACGACCAGTAGGTCCAGCTGATCCCCTGCTGACCGGCCGTCAGGTCGCTGACGCCATCACCATCAAGATCCCCGGCCAGGTAGTCGATCATCGAGCTGAACCATGCTCGATCGCTTGCCGTTGCTAAGTTGCTGCCAAACTCCCCGACCATCACAGGGGCGATGCCTTCACGGAAGAGAAAGCCCCAGTTGGCATCCCACACCTCAGGCAGATTGGCGGGATACGCCGGATCTGAGAAATACATCTGCTGGTAGACGCTGGCCGGGTAGTCGTGCGGTGAATAGACAAGCCTGCCCTCCACGTTTAGCCGCACCGGAAACGCACCCGCGCTGGAGAGGTTGCCTCCCCACCAGTAGCTGCCTGAGGAGGCGTGTTCGATCCCCTCCACGATGATCAGCAGGTTGGGATTGGCCGCCAGCACGGCATTGCCAGCCCGCTCGGCGGCCAGCCGCCAGTCGGTGGCCGAGCCGTCGCCCCAGGTGGCAGGGCCGTGGGGCTCGTTGTGGAGATCGATGCCGACCACCGCGCTCTGTGCCGCGTAGCGGCTGGCCAGCATCGTGAGGTTGTCGATCCACACCCGCTCGGGATAGGCGGCACTCCACCAAAGCCCGGTGTCGCTCGCGCTGTTGCCCGCTTCACTGCGGTGGTGGTCGAGGATCACCCACAGGCCAATCTCTTCGGCGTAGGACACGATCGCATCCATCACCTCGATTCCGGAAAGCCCCGAGAGGTCCGGGTTCTTGGAAAAATCGATGCCGTTGGGCGTGCTCGTAGGCTCGAAGAGCTGATCGCTGTAGGGCAGCCGGATCGTGTTGAAGCCTAGCGACCTCATTTGGTCCATCATCTCGCGATAGCCGCGCGTCCAGAGCCCGTGCGGAGCGAACGTGGTCGTCTCCATGCCAAACCAGTTCACGCCCGCGATCCGCACGGTGTTGCCAGCCGCGTCAACGATCTGGTTCCCCGATGTGGCCAGGGGCCCACGCACACCGCCCTCAGCCCGCGTCCCTTCCACAACCTGCACATCCGCCACCCGGAAAGCCACCTGGAGCGGCAAGCTGACATCCGGCAGAGGGTCTCCAGCAGGTGGATCCACCGCTGGCGGAACACCGTCATCGCCGTGGTCGATTCCACCGGTGTCGCCGCTGTCATCTTGTGGAGTGCCTGCCGTGCCGCCGGCATCGAGCACAAAGAGGTTGGTCAACGTGGCCGACGGTGCCGAAGCTGCGGTGAAACCGAAGTTCACTGAACTACCGGGGGCCACGACCGCATTCCAGACGGCGGAACTCACCGTGAACGTTGAGCCTGTGTGGTCCTCGATCACACCGTTCCAGAGCGTGGCGATCTCCCCGTCGTAGTCAAACTGCACCCGCCAGCCCTCCACGACCGTCGCCGACTCATTGGCCAGCACGACATCGCCGTTAAAGCCGGTGTTCCATTCATCGGTCACCGAAAGGCCAGGCACGAGTCTCGCCATCATCGCACGGCCCTCGAGCTGCTCCTGAGCGAGCTGCGAGAGTCGCTGCCGTCGAGAGGCACGGTCGAGGCTGCGGCGTTGCTGCCTCGATTGCGTGCGGTGGGCCGGGTCCTCGGCCACAGCCGCAAGCCGGCCAAGAAAGGAGCGGGAACGCATGGCAACCTCTTCCAGAGGTGCTTCCCCGGCGTGCTCCGCAGCTCTTCGTGGATCCACCGTGAACAACGCGTGGAACCCACGATCATGGGTGCGGTCGACCGTCAGGGAAGCCACCGGATTCCGGCCGGCAACTGCCCTGCCCCACCTGCATCACAGTCCATCTCAACGATCCGTGCAACGATTCGGTGCGTCACTGCCGTCGTGATCACCGACAACGCGCCCTTCTCAGCGTCGCAAGCAGCGCGAAGTGCAAGAGACCACTCACCCGCTCAATCGATGGTGAGTTTCCGCCGCCAGATCGTGTCACCGTTGGTGATGTAGAGGTGATTCCGATCAGGCCCTGCGAGGATGCAACTCGTGAGCGGCTTGTCGGGCCGCGGTGCTGGCAACACACCAGAGAGCCGACCGGTTGGATCAAACACCTGCACACCCACCGCGCTTGTCACATACCAGCGACCTCCGCGATCCACCGCGAGGCCATCCCCACGTGACGTCTCGGCATAGGGGGGCGGCTGGTGAAACTGCCACTCCCCTTCTGGATTCACAGGCAGCCGCATCGCCATCGTCGGCGTCTTGGCATCGAGGCCATCCTCCGGGGTCACTCGAAACATCCAGGTTCGCACGCCGCGGTAGTCCGAGACGACAAGCGTGCCGCCGTCATTGGACAGCGCGATTCCGTTGGGGCCAGTAATTCCCACATCGGCGGCAGTCACGGTACCCGTTGCCGGATCGATCCGTGTCACCTGCTGCTTGCCTGTCTCCGTGATGAAGATGATGCCAGTGCTCGTCACTGCCAGGTCATTGGGCTGGAGGTCGGCGGCGACTTCCGTCACCTCGCCGCTTTCCACATCGATCGCAATCACTCGCTTCTTTGATCCCTGGCAGGCATAGAGCGTGCCGTCGGGGCCAAACTCAAGCCCACTGACCGACTCCTGCGCGATTACTTCCCGCGATCCATCTGTCGCGGAGATCCTCACAATCTCGTTGCCGCGCATGTCGCAGTAGAGGAAGTTGCCGTCGGCATCGCAGCAGGGCCCATCGGCAAATCCAAGCCCATCCACCACGAGCTCCCAGTCCTCGCCAGGAACAAGCAGCTTCATCAGCGTCATGTCGCCTTTGAGATTCCCTGAGGTGTCAACCTCCGGGGTGCTCTGGTCTGCCCGCCACAGCCACCGCATCGCGTCGGGAAAGAGCATGCTGGCATGTTCGCTGTTGTGGGCGAAGCCTTCGGCCCAGTCAAAGCGATGGTCGTAGCCCATCGACGCGAGTGCTGCTGCCATTCGTTTGTTGGAGATCGGCCAATGGCCAAAGGGGTTGTCGAGGTCACCAGAGGTGTCGGCGAGATAGACACGGATCGGCTTGGGCTCGGTTTTGCGGATCAGCCCCGGGTAGGCATCACCACCGCGCAGGCCTGTAAAGCTGCCGATCGTGGAGTAGACCCTGCCAAAGGCCTGTGGCTGCTCCCAAGCGGCGGTGAAACTGCAGATGCCGCCAGAGCTCGCGCCACCAATCGCCCGCATGGCCGGATCGTCGGAGATTGTCTGGACCTTCGACACTTCCGGCAGGATCTCTTCGGTCAAGAACCGCACGTAACGATCGCTGAGCGAATCGTATTCGTAGGAGCGGTTCGACACTCGCCAGGGGTTCTCCGGCATGTCGCGTGAGGCGTCGTGGCCGGGGTTGATGAAGACCGCAACGGTGGGGGGCATAGCGCCCGCCGCGATCAAGTTGTCAAACACCACTGGCACCCGCCAGCGTCCGTTTGTCTTGACGTAGTCGTGGCCATCTTGAAACACCATCACCGCGCACGGCTCGTCGGCCTTCGCTTGCGCCGGCACATACACCCACCAGTTTCGCACCGTTCCGGAGAAGACCTGCGAGGCAAACGCGGGCATCTCGCGAACCTCACCATGTGGCACATCGTCCCGCGGCTCGGCATCAGGGTGGGCCTGCCAGGGCTGGCCTTCCGCAGCCACCGTCTCCCCCACCACCTCGGCCACAGCATCTGACCAGAGCCACCGCAGCCCGTCGGCAAACACCTTGCCCGCTTCGGTTCCAGAGTGCCCGCCACCGGTCATCACAAACGTGTGGTCGTAGCCGGCAAACCGTAGGGCCGCGGCCATGTCTTCATTCCCTAGGGGCCAGTTTCCAAACAGGTTGTCGAGGTCGTCGCGTCCCTCCTGCAAATACACCTTCAGTGGCTTCGGCTTGTCTTTGGTGCGGCGGATCGTGACGGGATAGGCATCGCCTCCGCGGATGTTTGTGAAGCTGCCAATGTGGCTCATGACGCGGCCAAACAGATCGGGCCGCTCCCACGCGGCAGTGAATGCGCAGATGCCACCCGACGAGATCCCGCAGATGGCTCGCTGGCTCGGGTCATCGGAGACCTTCAACCCCTCGAGTGCTGCAGGCAACAGTTCCTTTTCCAGAAACGTCACATAACGATCACCGAGCGCGTCGTATTCAAACGACCGGTTGCTGCGGTCTGCTCCGCCCTCCCGCGTGGCAACGACCCGCCCCGGCTCAATGAACACGCCAATCGTCAGCGGCATCTCTCCTGCAGCGATCAACTCGTCAAACAGCCACGGCGCGCGAAACGCTCCGTTGCCCCGCGAATACCCAGGCCCATCTTGAAAGACCATCAGGGCCGCGGGCGCACTGCCGTCGTATCCCGCAGGAATGTAGACCGAGTAGGCACGTGTGGTACCCGGATAGATCTCGCTGTTTTCAAATGTGCCCTGGCGAAGTTCACCCGTTGGTGCGACCGGATCAGGGTCTGCAGCAGAGGTTGTGCATCCGATCAGCACCGCCCCCAACACGCACAGACGCCAACACAGTTCGCACATCGACCGCACACCAGGCTGGTTCATGACATCCCCCACCAACGTGACTCCAGGCCGCCACACGAACCGCCGGCCTGCGAAGGCCAGAGTATAGGTCCGCCGTAACTCACATGCTGCACGCTTGCAGCCTGGCGCGACCGCAGAGAAAGCCAAGGTTTCTCCACGGCCGCAGACCGC
>JBMTLP010000101.1:0-9375 GCA_049433245.1 Pirellulales bacterium | reverse complement strand
CAGCCTCGACGTACGTGGCATCTCGCAGTTCCAACAACCGACCGCGAACGATGCGAGCCATGGACAGCCAACTCACCGCCGCCACCACAAGAAAGAAGATCGCCAGCCGGCCGATCCCCAGCGCATCGAGCGCCAGCCGGATCGAATCCTCTCCCAACACGGTCACGAGAAACACCACGAGAAACACAAGCGGGATCGAGTTGAGCACATCGACTGCCCGCATCATCGCATCGTCGACACGGCCGCCAGCCCAACCAGCCACGGCCCCCCAGGGCACGCCCACAAAGAGCGTGACCACCGCGGCGACGACCGCCACCGCCAACGACACCCGCGCTCCCCAGCAGATGCGGGCCAGCAGATCTCGCCCCAGTTCGTCTCGGCCGAGCACGCCGCTGAGCGACCAGCGACCAAAGACCGCCACCCGCGCCCGCACCATCAGTCGCGAAACCCAGCCGAGTTCACCAAAGCCGCGATCGATCCAGGCGTCGGCAGGTTCTCCCTCGCGCGGCTGCA
Organism: Pirellulales bacterium; assembly: GCA_049433245.1. Taxonomy (GTDB): domain Bacteria; phylum Planctomycetota; class Planctomycetia; order Pirellulales; family UBA1268; genus M30B53. The sequence goes on along the minus strand of JBMTLP010000101.1, from coordinate 8,862 downwards.
GCTCTGCCGTTTCCTCAAGCACCCGCCCGGAGAGTGGTGGAGCCAGGCTGCGGGCGGTATCAACCGTGCGAGGGCTCGGCAGGGGCGCCAGCGGCACGAGCACGGCCACGAACACCACGAGCACGAGCACGACCGTTGCCAACCGGCCGCTCAGCGGCAACCTCGCCCGCGGCCGAGGGAGCACCTCCGTGGCAGCGGCCGCGGATGGAGCGGGTTCGCAACTCGCAGCCATCACTTCTCCAGGTTGATGCGAGGGTCGAGGGCCGCCTGCACGAGATCAACCAGAATCCCGGCGATGCCCAGCAGAAACGTGTAGAGGAGCACGAGCCCCATCGCCAACGTGTAGTCGCGGGTGGTGGCTGCTTCGATGAAGTGGTAGCCGATCCCAGGGATCGCAAACACTTTCTCCACCACCACACTGCCCGTGAGGATGCCGGCGATCGCTGGGCCGAGAAAACTGACTACGGGGCCAATCGCCCCACGGACCGCATGGTGCACCACGATGCGGCTGTGGCTGGCCCCTTTGGCCCGCGCTGTCCGCACCCAATCCGACTGCATCGCTTCGATCACGCCCGACCGCACAAGCCTGGCAATCTCAGCGGCATAGACCGCGCCGAGGCACCCCGCCGGCAGGATCAACTGCGGCAGCGTGCCCCAGCCTGCTGCTGGTAACAACCGCCACTCATACACCACGACCAACACAGCCACGCCCGCGAGGGCGAAACTCGGCAGTGAGATCCCGACCATCGTCGAGACCCGCACGAAACCATCCACGAGCCCGCCCGGCCTCGCTGCCGACACCATGCCCGCCGCGCCGCCGACCACAATCGCGAGCACCATCGCCACGGTCCCCAGGCTCGCCGACGCTCGCCAGCCTTCGGCGATCACCTCCCCCACGGAGTAGTCGGCCAAGCGAAAACTCATCCCGAGATCACCTCGCAGGAGGCGAGTGAGTTCGCTCACATACTGCTGCGAGAGCGGCAGGTCGAGCTTGTAGCGGCGAGCAATGGCCTCGCGAATTTCCGGCGGCGGCTGCCGCTCCGACGAGAAAGGCCCGCCGGGCACCGCCCGCATCAAGAAGAAGGTCACCGTGTAAACAACCAGAAGCGTGACCGCCAGCCACGCGATCCGTCGCACGAGGAAGGCGATCATGGTGCCTCTCCTCGCAGACGTCGGGCGCGTCGGGCGCGGTCGCGCTGCTCCGCGTCGACCTGCATCGCTTCGAGGGGATGGATATCGAGCGGGTTCTCTGGAAATCGCGTCACCCAGGGTGCCACGAGGTTCTTGCTAACCCTCATGAACAGCGGCAGGACAGGCAACTCCTCCATCAAAATAGCTTCCGCCTTCGCGAAGACGGCATCGCGGACCTCGCCGGCAGGAGTGCGGCTGGCTTCAGCAATCAGCTGGTCGTAGTCCGCCGAGGAGAAACCGGTCTGATTGTTGGAGCCGCCGGTGACAAACATGTCGAGGAAGGTGTTGGGGTCGACGTAGTCGGCGGTCCAGCCTGCTCGGGCGACCCAGTAGTCGAGTCGACTTTGGGCATCCAGAAACGCTCCCCATTCCATCGACGCGAGTTCCACATCGATGCCCAGCCGCGACTTCCACTGCGCCTGGATCAACTCCGCCATCATCTGATGCCCTTCGTCGGCGTTGAAGGTGATCGTGATCTTGGGGAAGCCCTTTCCACCGGGGTAGCCCGCCTCCGCTAGGAGCTTTGCCGCCGCGTCGACGTCTTCCTGGGCGGTTTGGATTGGCCTGTATCCCGTGGCCTGCTCCATGCCCTCCGGCACAAAACTCAACGACACGGGCTGACCGGGTCCATAGACCGCCTTCACGATCGCTGTCCGGTCCAGCGCCCGCGAGAGCGCCTGCCGAACGCGTCGATCGTTGAGCGGAGGGCGCGTGGTGTTGAGCCGATAGAAACCGATCGAGAGTTCCGACCGCAAACGCAGGGTGGGGTCGTCGCGTTCGATCAACAGCTTGGCGGCGAAGGGAGGCAGGTTCGTAGCCCAGTCGACCGCCGCTGTTTCAAACATCGCCAGTGCCGTGGCTCCGGAGTCGATCGCCAGCGCATCGACCACCTCCAGGCTCACCTCATCCGCCCGGTAGCTCCGCTCATTGCGAATCATCCGCACGCGATCACGCAGCCGTCGCGACAGCAGTCGGTAGGGTCCGCTGCACACGATGTTCTCTCGCTTGGTCCATCCGGGGGATCCGTGCTTGTCGATCACATGCATCGGCACCGGTGACAGCGGATAGAAACCGCAGACATGCAGAAAATAGGGCGTGGGCTCCGCGAGTTCGACCACGAGCGTGCGGGGGTCGGTGGCCGTGATGCCAACGGACGTGGCGAAGTCGGGCAGGGCAGCTCGTGCCGGTTGGGCTTGCCCCTGGGTGACCAGCGGATGCTCGGGCGACGCGTAGAGCACACCGTCGACCTCCACCAACACCCCATCGTCATCATCGCCACCAAAAAGAGTGGGCCCGGCCGATCCCTGCCTGCTGCCGTCACTGGCGACCATACCAACCCACGTCGCCTCTCCCCGCACCAGCGGACCCCGCGCGAACGGCCGCTCGGGATCGCGCTGATCGAGTTCCACCTCAATCATCTCTCCCTCGGCAACCAACCCCACGCCGTAGGCTCGCGCCCCACGCACCGGCCAGAGCTGGTAGGAGTATTCAGCAGCCGTGGCAGGATCAAGGAACCTCTGCCACGCAGCGACGACGCCAGGCGCGTCGAGGGGCACCCCGTCTGACCAGACCGCATCCCGTAGATGAAACACGTACCGCCGCTGGTCGTCTGAGATCTCCCAGCGTTCGGCCAGGGCTGGCATCACCTCGAGGGTGTCGGGATGCCAGCGAACAAGTCGGTCGAAGAGCGCCATGGCAATCCGACCCTCAGGCTGGCCAGTGATCAGTTGAGGGTCGAGGCTTTTGGGTTCCGTGCCATTCACAAACACGAAGTCGGCCGGTGGCTCCGCTGGAAACCAAAAGGCTCTCCCCACGGCGGCCAAGAGTGCCGCGGCGAGCAACAGAGGAACGAGTTCTCGAAGGCGTGCAGGCATGGGGCAGATCCGCAGGCAACGGGATCACTTTCCAAGCAGCGTGCGGACCTCCGCCTCAACGTCGGCGTAGGTAAAAGGTCGACCAAGTTCGGTGCTGGCCATGTCGTCGTCAAATCGTTTGGAGAGCGAGCCATCGACCGCATAGACGAAGATGCCCGGCACACTGACCAGATCGAGTTTGGTGAGCATCACATCCGACTCTTCCAGGGAGAGCATGTTGGGAATGCCGGCCCCCACCTGCTCAAGAAAGCCGCGAACCCTCGGCAGCACCTCCTCTGGCTCACCGATGCCTTCGTAGTCAAATGAGAGCGACAGGCACTGCACTTGGTCACCAAACGTCTCCTGCAGCTTCAGGAGCCCAGGAAACTCCTTGATGCATGGTGGGCACGACGTGCTCCAGCAGTCGAGCACCACAACCCGCCCCTTGGCGGCGGCGATCCGTTCCAGGAGCCCCTCGTGATCGACTAGGTCGAGCACCACCTCCACGGCAGCCGGCTCCGCTGGGCTGTCCGCGGGCTCCACTGCCGCCTCAGCCGGCGGGGTTTCTGCAGACACCGGAGCAGACTTCGCTGGGCCAGTGGGTTCACCACCGCATCCGCTGAGCGTGACTCCACAGAGCGCCACCACGGCCATCCATCTTGGGAAACACGTGCGGAAGCATGAGGAAAGCGAGTCCATCAGGTTCTCCAAGACGCAGCGGGCCGGGCTTCTGCAGTACATTGCGTGGCGTAGCCTACCGCACAACGCCTCTCGACGCTGCCAGATGACCCGCTTCGAGCACATCCGTCACCGCCCTCCGCTCCAACTCGCCAAGCCTCGTGAACTCATCGTGGCGTGCGCGGCGATGCGGAGCCATGTCAATCTTTCCCATATCGTGCGAACATGCGGCTGTTTTGGCATCCGCCGCGTGATCGCCTGCGGTGCCGCACGGCTCCACGAGCGGATTGCACGCGACGGAGCTGAGACCGTCGAACTCGACGTGCATCGCAGCCTGCCGCCAGTGCTCGATCGCCTCCGCAGCGAGGGCTACCAGCTCGTCGGACTTGAGCAGACTACCGGCTCCGAACTCCTCACCACCTGCCGACTTGTGGAGAAGATGGTGCTCGTGGTGGGCAACGAGCGGAGCGGCCTCGAGCCGGACGTGCTCGCCAAACTCGACCGCGTCGTCGAGATTCCGATGGCTGGCTTGCCGCACAGCCTCAATGCCGCCACGAGTGCCGCGGTGGCGATCTACGAGTACTGCCGCCAACACCCAGGAACGGTCTGCTCCGAGCGCAGCGATCAGGTGAACGTGGTGACTGCATGACCCTCGTGATCGGCACCGACGAGGCAGGATACGGGCCAAACCTCGGGCCACTTGTGATCGGAGCCACGGCCTGGCAGGTCGACGCCCCTGCCGCGACAGCGGAGCGCGTGCTCGGTACCGCCGTGGGTGATGCCCTGACCTCGCTGGACGACGCCAGCCCGCGGGTCGTCTGGCGCGACTCCAAGGAGGTCTATCGCGGTGGAGCGGGGAGAACCCTGCTGCTCCGCTCTGCCCTCGCCGGCATCGCCATCGCTCACGGCGGTGTCCCTCAGTCGTGGCCGGCGCTCCTCGCCATCTTAGGTCGGATTGGTCCCACCACAGCCGATACCTCTCCCGAGTGGCAGACGTTTTCTGACAACCCGCTGCTCGATGCGTCGCTCGCCGCCGAGGTCCACGAGGATGCCACCCATCTCACCCGCAGCCTTGCCGAACGAGGCGTGCGACTCTGCCGCGTGGCCTGTACCTGCCTCTATCCGGGCACGTTCAACGCGCTCATCGACAGAGGTATGAACAAGTCAGACATCCTTTCTCGGGAAACGCTGGCGCTGGCCGCCCAACTCGCCGAGGACCTCAGCGACCCGCACGCCACCACCCTGATCTGGTGCGACCGCCATGGTGGCCGCAAGCGCTACGCCGGCGTCATCGCGGCTGCCTTTGAGGCTCAGGCCGTACCGATCCAGGAAACGCCCACACACTCGGCCTACCGCCTTGGGAGCGATGGGCTGTTTGGCAGCCAGTCCGGCGGCGACACCGTCTTGGAGTTCTCCGTGCGGGGCGAACAACGCCCCCCCGTTGCCGTGGCGAGTTTGACGGCGAAGTGCGTCCGCGAACTCACCATGGAAACCTTCAACCGCTTCTGGAGCCAAGAAGACGCCAACCTCGAACCCACCGCCGGCTACCCCGTCGATGCCGCCCGCTGGCGGCAGCAGGCCAGCCCCACCATCACGCGGCTCGGTCTCGACTCCCACCAAATCTGGCGGCAGGTGTAGGGAGCCGTTTGCCTGACGCGGAGGGCCAACGCACACTTGGGCAGGGCCACATGTCCTTCGGAAAGCTTTGCTCGTTATGTCGCTGATCACCACCCATCTCTACATCGCCCGCCACGCCTGGGCAGAAGACATTGGCGAGGATGGCACCGACTTCTCGCGGAGCCTGACCAAAAAGGGAATACGCAGGTTTCGCAAGATGGCCAGACGGCTCGCCGAGGCGGGCATGCAGGTGGATGTGATCGCCACGAGCCCACTCGTTCGCACTCGGCAGACTGCCGAGATCCTCTCGGAAGAACTCTTCGAGCATCCCCCGGTCGTGACCGTCGAGGCCCTGGCCCCCGGGTCCGACTGGGGAACGCTGCTGGAATGGACGCTCGAGCAGCATGTGGCCCACGTCGCCTGGGTTGGCCACAATCCGTGCGTGGGTCGACTGATCGCGATGGCGATCGGCGATGGGTCGGCCTTGATACGGATGCAGAAGGGCTCCGTCGCCTCGATCAGGCTGGATGATGGACTTGGCCACCCAGGTGAGCTCACCTGGCTTGCCTCCGCAGACCTGATCGATCCCTGAGCCGAGGGGCCAGCACGCGGCGCGGGGCAGAGACCAATGCTCGCCTAAAACGGCTCATCTTTGACGGAAAGTCCCCGATCGCTGTCGTCGGGAGTGTTGCCTCGCTCGAGCCACGCCTACAATGCCACTGGATGAAGAGGCTTGGTTTCTCTTTATCTTTCGAACTTGTTTTTCGGAGAACGCCCCGATGCCTTGCCGCTGGCCCCTCATCATCCGTCATGCCGCGCTTGTCGTAGCCATGCCGATCGCAATCGCGGGCTGCTCCCCGTCAGAACCCGCCAAAGACGCCCCGCAGGCGGTCGAGGTGGAAGAGATTGAGGTGCCGGGCGACGCGACGGAAACAGAGGACGCGACCGGCGGCGCAGGCCTTACTGACCGAGCCAAGGACACCGTCGCAGCGGCCAAAGAAGAGGCTGACCGCGTAATTGACAGCGCCAAGGAGTCGGTCGAGTCAGCCACCGAGGTTGTCGAAGAGGCTGCAACCGAGGCGGCTGAGACTGTCAAAGAAGCAGCTGAGTCGGTGAAGGAAGCCGTTGCTGGCGATGACAGCACCGCTGCTGTCAGCGGAGAACCTGACGAAGGTCTCTCAACCCTGCAGGCCGCGGTGGCCAGCGGATCCGCGATGCCCCCCGAAACGGTATCGCTCGGTGATCCGTCGCTGACATCGGGTGTTTCCGGCAGCGGTCCGATCACGCTTGAGCAGATTGATGCCTGGCTTGCCGAGCCCCGTAGCCATGTGCACCTGAACCCCGAACTGCCGCTCGGTTTGGCCACCGGTGCCAACCAGATCACCGGCATCGACGCGAATCCCATGACGCGGGCCAAAATTGAACTTGGACGTCAACTCTACTTCGACACGCGGCTGTCCAAAGACTCCACGATCAGTTGCGCGAGTTGCCACAATCCTGCCGAAGGCTACGCCGCTCACACACAGTTTGGCGTGGGGATCGATGGCCAAGAAGGCGGGCGGAACTCACCAGTTTCCTACAATCGCATCCTCTCGGGCCCTCAGTTCTGGGACGGACGAGCTGATTCACTGGAAGCCCAGGCCGTCGGACCGATCGCCAACCCGATCGAGATGGGCTTCACCCACGAAGGCGTCGTCGAGCGACTCGGCCAAATCCCTGTTTACAAGCGGCAGTTTGAAGCCATCTTCGGTGAGGTCACCATCGATCACGTCGGGGAAGCGATCGCCACTTTCGAGAGGTCGATCGTGACCGGCCCATCCCCTTGGGACTACTACGAGGCCCTGCTCCCCTTTGAGGCTCTCGACGAAGAAGACATCGCCGACGACGAAGACCTTGCGGCGAAGTACGCCATGCTCACAGCTGGGGCTGAGGCCAATCCAATGAGCGATTCCGCCAAACGCGGCCGCGACATCTTTTTCACCGAAAAGGGCAACTGTACGGCCTGCCACGTCGGTGCCAACCTGGCGGACGAGAAGTACCACAACCTCGGTGTGGGGATGGAGAAGGAAAACCCCGACCTAGGACGGTTTGTGGTGACCAAGGATGAAAAAGACACCGGTGCCTTCAAGACGCCAACGGTGAGGAACGTTCTCCTGACCGCTCCCTACATGCACGATGGGTCCCAGCAGACGCTCGAGGAAGTGGTGGAGTGGTATAACAAGGGTGGACATCCCAATCCCCATCTCAGCGAAAAGGTCCGTCCGCTCAATCTGACTGAGCAAGACAAGGCAGATCTCGTTGAGTTCATGAAGGCCTGTACCGGCCCCACACCCTCGGTTGAGACGAGCCGACTCCCGGCTGACAGCTGATGGTTGGTGACGGAGCGGACCGACTCTGCGGATCGCAGCCCATGCACAATGCGTCGGACCGCTCTTTTTGGATCTCAGCCTCCGAGGCGTCGAGGCCCTTCTACGTTGGCCTCGACCTCGGCGGCACCAATATCAAAGCGGGCATCGTCGATGAGGCGGGCCGCACAGTCGCCTACCATTCCGAACCGAGCCGCGTCGATCTCGGCCCCGACGACGTGGCTCGTCGACTCGGTGGGATGGTCGGCACGCTCTGCACGATAGCTGGCATCGCTCACACTGAAATCGCCGGGGTAGGTTTAGGCACGCCCGGTCCGCAGAATCTGCAAACCGGCGTGCTTTACGACACCGGCAACATGCCTGGCTTTGAAGGCTTCCCCATTCGTGATCGCGTTGCCGAGCACTGCGGCCTCGCCGTGACGTTTGCCAACGACGCCACCGCCGCGGCCTACGGCGAATTCTGGATCGGCTCCGGGCGGAACCTTTCCAGCATGGTCTTCTGGACACTCGGCACCGGCATCGGTGGCGGCGTGATCATTGGTGACGCCTGCTTGGAAGGACATCACAGCCATGCCACCGAGTGTGGCCACATCATCGTCGACACGAGCCCCGACGCCCGCGACTGCCCCTGCGGCAAGCGAGGCCATCTTGAGGCCTACGCCAGCGCCACTTCGCTCGTTGCCATGGCCAAAGAGCAACTCGCTGCTGGTGCCACCGGCCTCCTCGCCGATCGGGTGGCGGCTGGGGAACTCCTGACCCCCGTCTTGATGGCGGAAGCGGCTCGTCAGGGGGATTCGCTCGCAATGAACCTGATCCTCGAAGCGGCTCGTTGGATGGGGATCGGCACCGTCACACTGATGCACATCATCGATCCGGAAGGGGTGATCCTCGGCGGCGCCATGACCTTCGACGGTGAGGGCGACCCGATTGGCAGCGCGTTCCTGGAACGCGTCCGCCAGGAAGTTCGCACACAGGCCTTCCCTGTGCTCGCCCGGGAGACGACGATTCACTACGCCGCCCTTGGTGGAGATGCCGGCTACATCGGTGCTGCAGGCCTCGCTCGCGTTGCCGCCCGGCGGAAATCCAACTGATCTGCCACAGACGCCCCCCCGGGTGGCATGCTGTAGAGCATCGTCACGAGCGCCCAGCAGCCCCCC
>JBMTLP010000100.1:0-9475 GCA_049433245.1 Pirellulales bacterium | reverse complement strand
TTGGGGTCGGACTGGTTTTGGTTTCGGGCGGCCCGCCTGCGGCCTTGTGGGGCGGCGGGTTGCAGGGGTTCATCGTCACTCGAACCGGGCAGGTGCACATCTTCCACGCCCGGAGGATTGATTTCCCCACGCCCATCGGCTGAAAAGATGGCCAGCATCTCGCGTGTGCCGGCAGCCACAAGCGATGGGCGGTTGTCAAGAATGTTGTTTGAGTGCGGAATCCAGGTGGCCTGCGACCAGCCGGCATCGCCAAGCCGGGTGACATACTCGCTCCACACCGATCCAACCCCAACGCGCCAGTTTCCGTCGGGCTTACCACGGAACGCGAGCCAGATCGTGCCTGCTGCGTCACAGCCGATGCGCGGATAGGTAGGCGCGATACTCACCACTGGCTGACGACGGGGGAGCCTGGCGGCAGCAGCCGGTCCGCGGCCGCCGAGCGTGCCCGGCATCGCTTCCATCACATCCCTTGGCACATGCCAACCCCCTTCGGCATCTCGCACCTTGACTGCCAACGATCGACCGGTGTTGTAGAGCGGGATGCCTTGCTGCTTGAGCGCTCCGAAGTCTTTCCCCCACTGGTCGCCGCTGAACTCATAGGCCACCCACAGTCGCTGCTCGCGATCGAACGTCAGGGACGGCCTGACCTCAAAGCCGAGCGACGCCGCCACCGGTTCCGGCTCTCCCAGCCGTCCGTTCTTTCCGCGGCTGGCGACGTAGACGTCGTAGTCTCCTTTCTCAAAGGTATCCCAAGCGACCGCCAGGTTGCCCTGCTGATCGGCTGCGATCGCGGGCTCCCATTCGTTGCCAGAAAAACGGCTCACTCGCTCAGGCGTGGAGAACTGACCGCCGTGTTGGTGGGCGGTGAATACATGAAAGCGATCCTCTCTCGCTCCCACCCAGGCCACCCAAACCTGCCCATTGGCATCCGTGGTCGCGGCTGGCATGAAATCGGTGCCCGGGGCGGTACTGATGGCAATCGGATCAGACGCGTCACTCCCGTCGGCGGCAAAACTCCGAGCGAGGAGTTCCCAGTTGCCATGGTCGAGATTCTCGTCGGCATCGAGGTGCGCCGAGTAGATCACCCACACGCGACCATCCCCGTCCACAGCGACTGCGGGACGATAGAGTTCATGGGATCCGTCTGTTACCGCAATAGGTTCCCCCCAAGCACCCTCGCGACAGATCCGGAGAAAGAGTTGCTCGCCTCCCGCGGGCTGTGCGAGGTAGGCCAGGTCGGCAGGCTTTTCAATCATCCTCGCCTGGGTAGCCGCACCCTGCGTGGGCGGCGATTCGGGGGTCGCCACCTCCTCTCGCACACCTTGAAAGTCGCGACCTCGCGTGAAGGCGAGGTAGACCGCGTAGAGAGTGCCATCAGGGGCCGTCACAGCCGCCGGGTAGTCTTCATCGGCATGCGTCGCTGCCAGTTCGGCTACCGTCGGCACCCGTTCGATGAGCACGTTGCCTTCAGCCAGAGTTAAACTCTTGCCATAAGGCAGTTGCGATAAACTGAAAGTGAGCGTGGCCTGCTGCGTTTCAAAGGTAAGCGCTTCATCATCCGTGCACCCGCGGAAGGTCACGATGATCCCGTTGTCGGTGATCGGCAGTTTTTGGCCAGCAGCCACGCGGGCGCGTTCGCCAGCCCCTTGCGCGGGTTTGCGTCGGGTGCGGACCGAGAAACTGCTTCCCTCCGCGGCATCGTCCTGCATCCACCGCCAGCCGCGGATCGACTCCACGCTGCCCGTCGTGCAGAGGATCTGCCCACTCCAGTCGGACGGCTGCTGATCGCGAAGGCCAAACCGGATGCGGACCGTTGCCAGATCGTCCGCCGCAGCTCCTGAGAAGCTCGCAACGCAGAGTGCCAACGCACAAACACCTGCCAATCCCTTCACCATCGCAGTCGCTCCCCGCCGAGTGTTGTCTGCTCCCCCTCGATCCGCCCTCACCGTGCCGGCGAGGCGGCCACCATTCTAGCCGCCCAAGCCCGCCACGCGATTCACAAACCACACCGCACCGGCAAGGCCGATCACTGCCGAGCCCACAGGCACAAGATAGGCCGCCACCCGCCTTTGCTGGCGAAGCCATACAAGCAGCGGAAACAGCACTGCGGCCACGCCAAGTTGCCCAGCCTCCACACCGAGGTTGAAGGTGAGCAATGGCCACACGATGCCGCCCGGCACCGTCCCCAGCCCAATCTCGCGAAGCGCCGTCGCAAACCCCAGGCCGTGGATCAGGCCAAAGAAGAAGGTGATCACCATGCGTCGCCGCAGCGACGGTGTGCCCCACACGTTCTCGACCGCGACGTACGCAATCGAGAGCGCGATCAGCGGCTCCACCACGCTGGCGGAGAGCCGCACCAGGTCGAGAGCGGCCAGGGCCAGCGTCATCGAGTGGGCGACGGTGAAGCAGGTCACCACGCTCGCGGCCTCACGAAAACTGGCCGACACCAACAGCAGGGCTGCCAGAAACACGAGGTGGTCATAGCCCCCTAAGATGTGCTCAAGACCGAACTGAAAGAACGAGATCCGCGAGACTGGGGCCGCCTCGGCCGGCGTGCGCTTCCCCACGGGCAGAAGCAGCCACACAGCCGCATCGCGATCGACCTCCAGCACGTCATCGAGCAGCATCCTGCTCGTTAGGTCGCCGCTGCCGGCTTCCCGACGGTCCTCCACAAACAAAAGCTGCTGATGCCCACGCGGCAAATGAATCAGATGCTTTGACCAAATGAGCATCTCCGCGGTCACTGGCTGCGGCGGCACGGAATAGACAACCTCCAGTTCCAGTAGGCCGACCTCAAGTTGTGACGCCCGCGCAGAGGTCGCTCGCAGGGGTTCGCCGTCGAGATGCAACTCAACGATCTCATCAACCTGAACCTGCATCGCGGCCGTCACGTCGGCCACATAGTCTGGAAACGCTGCAGGCGGAAACCAGCCGCCCATGTCGCGGGTGTGCACGGTCAGGACCACACGAGCGCGGTCTTGCTCGAGACCGACCTGAAGCCCGCTAAAGCCCTCAGGATGAGCCGCGGCATGACGGGCCAGGCAGAGGGCCAGCAGCATCGCACCGCACAGTCGCGAGCGCGCCTGCCACCACTGCCACGTTGCCGAGCTACTTGGCCTTCGCGCGTGCCGGGGCGAAAAACTGGCTGGCTCGCTGCACGCTGTCAGGATCGATCTCGTGCACATAACGCAGCGCCTCGTGCCCCTGCTCGGTTGGGCATGCCTGAAGATAGTGAACAATCGCCACGCGAAGCAGCCTATCGTCGGGCTTCGATTCCTCAAAAACGGCCACCAGCCGGTCGACCTGCGTCCAATCTTTCCAGCGAGCGAGGTCGGCAATCACAAGATCCGCCACGGCCGGCCGCGACAGCACGTGTGCGAGCGCCGAAGCCAACGTGGTCCGGGAAAGCTCCGTCGCTTCCGTGCCAAGAAAGCGAATCGCAGCGATGGCCTGCGACAGCTCCGACAACGAGGCCTCCGGGTTTGCCAAGAACTCCTGCTCGATCAGCGGTAGGCCAGCTTCTCCGGCGACGCTCAGGTAACAAGCCACCAAGGCATCGAGCCCCTCTCTCCGCTGCTCGCGGTCTCTCAGCATCGACACGAGCAGGGGAAGATCGCTTTGGTCGCCGCAGCCCCCGAGCAAGGTCAGGGAGAGCCGACGCCGCGAGGGTGACGCGGTGACGTCTCTGACGCGGACCACGAGCTCATCGTGATCGAGTTCCTGAGCGAGCTGCCGCACACTGTTGTAGGAAGCTCCAGCGAACTCGCCGTAGGCATCTTCAGCAATCGCTGCGTCGGCATCTTCTAGGAACGGGAAGCAGTGCCGCAGCCGTGCCAACTCGCCGTCGGCTGCGCACACCGCGACGAGATACACCTCCAGCCGATCACCGATTGGGTCGGCCTGCCATCGCCTGGGATTCTCGCCGCGCCCCAGCAGCAGACAGCGTTGCCCGACAGTGATCGGCGAGGTGGGTTCCGCTTCGACCACGGCGCCTTGCTCCCGGCCATCCGCGCCTTTGAGGATTTGCGTGATCCGCACCTCCACACGGCCGGAGGCGCGTTCTTCAACCGCAGGCACCGCGATCCCCAGGCACCCTGCGTCCGCGCCCCCAATCTCCTGCCGCAACGTCGGCGCAACCGCATCGCAGAAGGGACAGCCAACCGCCGCCTGAGGTACCGCGAGCAAGCTGAGGCACACCACGGTGCATACTGCCCCACGCCGCAGCACCAGCGAAGCCGTGCCCTGGTCGCGATGTGTGTCGATCATCCCTTCACCCTGACTGGCCATCGAGCCGCTCAGCGAACGCTCAGATGCGGAGAAAGATCTTGCGGCGGGCCATCCACCAGAGGATCAACCAGTAGATGGCGAGCACCGCTCCCCCGGAGAGCAGCGGCACATACGCGTCGCCAGCAAGTTGGAACAGATCGTCGCCGAGAAAGGTGTGGAAGTTACTCCGCAGGAAATCTTCGATCAGGTGCGCAATCATGTAGGCCGCGATTGAGTTCATGCCGATCACGCGAAGGGGATACGACCAGGCAGTGAAGCCGGTCATGTCGTTGAGCAGAAAAAAGCCGGCGAGGAGCAGGAAGCACCAGCCGCCACTGACGAGCACCCACGAGGGCGTCCAGATCCGCTTGACGCTCGGGCAGATACCGAAATGGTCAAGGGCGAGGCCCACACCGAGGCACGCGCCGCTCGCTACGAGGAGCCACACGAGTTTGAGCCACGACGGCTTTTCCGAGAGCAACCAGCCCGCAGCGATCAACCCCAGCAGCGACGTCGCCAGGGTCGGAAGAAAACTCAGCGTGGCGTAGCCGCCGCCGTTGTAGAGAAAGGGCTCGGCCCGCGGGAAAAGATTGAGAAACCACGTATCGAACTTCCAGGCGAGGTTCGCGTTTTTGTTCCAGTGTGCAGCGAGGCCTTCGCCATGTTCGCTCCAGTCGGCTGGGACACCCACGGCCGCATAGTCGAAGTCCGCCGGCGGGGCAGGAGACAAGGCAAAGGCCCCCCATGTGCCCACGAGAATCACCACGAGACTGATCCACCACACGCGTTTGGGAGCCAGGGCGATCAGAAACAGCGGAAAGTAGCCGAGCCCGATCTGCGTGAGCGTGTCTTCAAAGGTGAAGTTGGGCTGCTCGCGGCCGAGCGATCGCAACCAGATACCGAGCACCGTCAGCAGCACCGCCCTCCAGGCCGCGTGGGCCACCGTCCAACCGATCGTGTCACCCCGAGAACGGCGGTGGTTGATCGAGAGAAACACGCTCACGCCAACCAGAAAACTGAACGACGGCTGGATCAGGTCGTGCAGCGAGCAACCCCGCCAAGCTACATGGCTTTGGTGGTAGGCAAGCCACTGCATCACCGAACAGTCGCCAAGCGCCTTACTCACGCGGCTGAAGTGCAGCACCTCGGCCATCATCAGGAGCATCACAAAGCCGCGGTAGGCATCGATCGAGGCCAGCCGCTTCCAGGTCGACGAAACAGGGCCGCTTGGCGACTCGACCTGTGGCGATGGTGCCTGAGGCGTCGCTGCACGTGGTGCAGCAGCCACGGGAACTGCGGCCGCATTTTCGAGCAGCCGCTCATCCTCAAAGGGTCGACTTCCGCTCTCGATATCCATCCAGGCTGCCCCCTCTGGATCGTCACGTTCACGGGGAAGCCGACGCCGCTCCCCCGCCACGAGATGCTATCACAGCCGGCCTCAGCTGAGGATTTCCGAAACCACCCGTCGCTGCTCAACACCGCTGAGTCGCAGGTCCAGCCCCTGGAAGGGGATGGTCAGCCGCTCGTGGTCGATGCCCAGGCAGTGCAGCACGGTCGCGTGCAGGTCGTTCACGTGCATCGGGCCCTCGACGATGTTGTAGCCGTAGTCGTCGGTGGCCCCGTAGGTCATTCCTCCTTTGATGCCGCCGCCCGCCATAAAGATAGAGAAGCTGCGGGGGTGATGGTCGCGGCCGTACGTCTCGTTGGTGAGCGTGCCCTGGCAGTAAACCGTGCGGCCGAACTCGCCGCCCCAGATGATCAGCGTGTCGTCGAGCAGACCCCGCTGCTTCAGGTCAGCGATCAGAGCGGCGGATGGCTGATCGACATCCTTGGCTTGTTTCGACATGTGATCTGGCAGGTTGTCGTGCTGATCCCAGCCCATGTGGTAGAGCTGAATGAACCGCACGTCGCGCTCGGCTAGCCGACGGGCGAGGAGGCAGTTGCGGGCGTAGGTTCCCGGCTTGTTGACCTCGGGCCCATACATCGCGAGCACGTGCTCCGGCTCGTCAGAGAATTCCATCAGGTCGGGAACCGCGGTCTGCATACGGAAGGCGAGTTCGTACTGCTCGATGCGGGTGGCGATCTCCGGGTCGTGCAGCCGCTCCAGGCTTTGCTGGTTGAGGCCTCGCAGGTCGTCAAGCATCTGTCGCCGAATCTGCGGCGGACAGCCGGCAGGATTGGCAAGGTACAGAATCGGCTCGCTCGACGCCCGCAACTTCACGCCCTGATACTGGGAGGGCAGGGGACCACTCCCCCAGAGCCGGTCGTAGAGCGGCTGGCCAGCCGCCCGGCCGGTGCCTCGCGAGATCATCACGAGAAACGACGGCAGGTTGTCGTTGAGGCTGCCAAGTCCGTAGGCAATCCACGCTCCCATGCTCGGTCGGCCAGCGAGCTGGCTACCGGTCTGAAAAAACGTGATCGCTGGATCGTGGTTGATCGCCTCGGTGTGCATCGAGCGGATCACACACAGGTCGTCAGACTGCGTCGCAATGTGAGGAAAGAGTTCACTGATCCAGGTGCCCCCGCCGCCATGCTGGTGGAAGGCAAACTTGGAACGGGCCACCGGAAAACTCGCCTGGCCCGATGTCATCCCGGTCAGCCGCTGCCCCATCCGCACGCTGTCGGGCAGTTCGGTCGCGTGGAGCTCGTTCAGTCGCGGCTTGTACTCAAAACTTTCAAACTGCGATGGCGCCCCCGACTGGAAGAGATAGATCACTCGCTTTGCTTTGGGAGCAAAGTGCGGCAGGCCCACGAGGCCGCTGCTGTTGCTCGGCGCCGCGGCTCGCGCCGATCGGGCGGCCAGCGACGCCATTGCCACGGTTCCAAGGCTCAGCCCGGAGCGGGTGAGAAATGTGCGGCGATTGGAGGGGAGGGCGAGCGGGGTGTGGTCGTGTGTCATCTAGCGGCTCACCGTTTCATCGAGGTTGAGGATGACCGTGGCAACGGCCGTGAGGGCAGCCAGTTCGGGAGTACGACGGTCCTCTGCAATCGGCGACCCGCCGTGCGAGAGGAGGGCCGTCACATCAGCCGTGTGGTCGCGGTAGTGGGCGAGGTAGGTCGCGTAGCCGCGGGTGAGTGCCGCCGCCTCGGTTTCCGTGGGCAGGCGACTCGTCGCCAAGAGAAAACCCAGCCGAAGTTGCGATGGACGATCGCTGCCCGCCTCATCCTCCATCCGCACAGCGAGGTGGGCCGCCGCCTCGGCATACGTCGTATCGTTGAGGAGCGCGAGTGACTGCAGCGGCGTGTTGGTGGTGCCACGCTTGGCCTGGCAGATTTCCCAACTCGGCGCATCGAAGGTGGACAGGGTTGGGTGCGATACCGTCCGCTTGCGGAAGGTGTAGAGGCTCCGGCGGTAGAGGTTGTCGCCTTCCGAGAGAACGTACGGACCACCGTTGGCACCACCGGCCAGATCTTCCGAGAGGCCTTCTGGTTGGTACGGCTTCACCGACGGGCCACCGAGCCGCTCGCTCAGCAACCCCGACACCGCGAGGGCATTGTCGCGAATCATCTCCGCAGAGAGCCGACGCCGCGGCCCACGGGCGAGCAGGCGATTCTCCGGGTCACGTTCACGGAGGTCGTCGGCGCTTGCACCGGTCTGCCGATAGGTCGCCGACAGCGCGATCTCCCGTTGCAACGCCTTCACATCCCAGCCGCTCTCCCTGAGTCGCACTGCCAGCCAATCGAGGAGCTCGGGATGACTCGGCGGATCCCCCTGAACACCAAGGTTATCGAGGGAGGTCACGATGCCTCGACCAAAGAACTGCCGCCACAGCCTGTTCGCCAGCACCCGTGCGGTGAGTGGGTTTGTCGGCTCAACAAACCAACGGGCGAGATCGAGGCGAGTCTTCAACGGGCCCTCACCGAGCGTGCCAAGCGACTGCGGCACATCTGGTTTGAGCGGCTCCCCTTCCTCAGGTTGATCGTACTGCCCCCGGCGAAGCATGTAGGTCGGCCGCACCTCGCTGCGGTCTCGCATGATCATCGCCGTCTGCACCGAGCCTGCGAGTTGATCTCGCTGCTTCTGCAGCCGCTCCACATCCAGCCGCAGGTCCCCAGACGCCTCGCGGCGCAGGTATGCCTGCGTGGCCTGCGGCAGGGAGTCTGCTGCTACCTCCAGAACGGGCACCTGACGGCGGAGATCCGCGCGCCGCAACTGCTCCACGCTGTCATCGGTGAGCGAGGCATGAAAGAAGGTCACATCAGCCACGCTCCCTTCGAGGAACAGGCCGCTCGAACGACGGCCAATCCGCAGGGGTTCCGCGGTCTGCAGTTCGCCGGTGAGGCTGTCCTGCTCGAGGTTGGTTTCCAGGGGGGCACCATCGAGCCAGACTTTCACGCCCGCTGCCTTGCGGGATCCGTCGTACGACACCGCGAGGTGAAACCACTCCTGCCGAGGCACAGCAACCTTCGTCGTCACGGCCACAGCATCTCCAGGCCAGGCAGAAATAAGGTGCACCTTCAACCGGAGATCACCCAGCAGGATCGTGTCAAAGCCACGGTAGGCTGCCCCGTCGTCCATCTTGCTCAGGAGCGCGCCGTCGCCATCGACGCGGGCCCAGAGGGTCCAACTCAGGGAGGCATCCGCGTTTGGCTGAACGGCTTGCCCCAAGGCCACGTGCGAGGCCTCGCTGCCTAGAAGATTGATCCCTTCGCCAACCGGGCTCGCCACCCATTCAGCATCTGCTGGTGCGGCCACACCCTCCACAGCCTCGGCCGGCCCGCCTTCCGACTCGACCACGAGGCTGCGGTTGAGCACACCGCGGAGGAACGCCGGCGGAGCGTCGCTGACGGGGGAGTCGCTTCCCAAGGAAGCGGCGAGATCTATCTTCGCTTCAGCGAGCCGGTGTTTGGCATCTGCCAACTGCGCGTCGACCTCAGCCAACCGCTGCTGTTCTTCAGGCGTGGGCACCTCGATCAGCGGGGGCACATTGCCGCGCCGCTCGGTATACACACCCTGTTCGTCGACATTGTTAAAGAAGGCGTAGAAGGAGTAGAAGTCGCGGCGGCTGACGGGGTCGTACTTATGGTCGTGGCAACGGGCACAGCCCATCGTCAGCCCCAAGAACGCGGTTGCTGTGGTTTCCACCCGGTCGACCACGTTCTCGACTCGCCATTCTTCGTCAATCGACCCGCCCTCGGTGACCATCCGGTGGTTGCGATGAAAGCCGGTCGCGATCAACTGGTCTTGGCTGGGCTCCCGCAAGAGATC
>JBMTLP010000099.1:0-9489 GCA_049433245.1 Pirellulales bacterium | reverse complement strand
GCCGCTGCGAGAGCGCGATCGCCTTCACGGTGAGGAACAGATAGATGATCACCCCCACGAGCACGGCCACGAGGAGAGTGACACCCACGCCGAGCATCGCCCAATAGAAGGCGGCATTTTCAGAGCTCAGAGCGGCAGCGATGCTTACCAGCACCCATCCCACGACGAGCGCGAGAATCGAGCCGATCAGCAGAATGCCAAGCAGGATCGGCCAGCCGAGCGAGCGACGAGGTTCCACAGGCTTTTTCCCTGTCGACTGCTTTTCCCAAGACTCATCGTTATATCATCAGGTCGTATGCCACCGCCGCACTCCACAGATCGCACCGAACCGTTTGAAAAAACGCTCACCAGCGGTGGCCTCGAACTCGTGTTCTCGTGGCAGTTTGACCGCTGGCAGCACATGCTGCGCACGCGTCTCCCCGATGGAACGCGGGGAGACGTCTGCCTGGAGACAGCCCCCAGGCTCGCCACCGACAACCCGCAGTGGCCCTCGTCACCGCCGCTCGTGGAAATCGCCGAGATGCAGCTGCCGCAGGGGCCGGCGCTGCTTGGGGTCGGTCTGGCGGGAAAATCGCACTATTCGCTGAGCGTCACTTCAGAGCCAGGTGGAACCCTGCTGTTTGAGTTTGCCTGTCGGCTGGCGACACCGGCGGGCTGGCTCGGCACCACCTACGTGGTCCGTGAAGTTGGGAGGGCTGTGCCGGTTCTGATCGAGCCCGTGGGGCTCGCTGAGGTGTCTACGAGCGGAGCGAGGCCGGATCAGCCGCAAAACTCGAGGATTCTGCAGATCAGCCCCGGAAGCACCGATGACAACGGGAAGAAGTCGAGCGAGCGGGGCAGCACGGTGCAGTGGGGCTATCGGCTACGAATCGCCCAGACAGCCTGAGAGGCCGCGCCGGTTGCAGCGGAGGTGCGGATCGATCAGATTCAATCAGTAGAGGGACGCGATTTCTGCGTCCCCGTTCCCGATCGGACAGCATCGCAGGCCGGGTAGAGACGCATGTTTGACGTGATCGAGCAGTTGAAATCGGATTGGACCGACCGGTATGTCGTCGTTGACGGCACCGTCCCCGAACTGGCTCGCTTTGGCCAAGCCACGGGCGTAGTGAGAACGGTCAACATGAATGGCCGCTGCCTGGTGGAGTTCGACCAGTTCAACAACGTCGCTTGGTACGACATCGATCCGTCGTATCTGACGATCGTCCCCAAGCCGGAGCCCAAACCGGCGGAAGAGAAGCCGGCCAAGGCCGCTGCGCCTGCGAAGCCGGCCGCCAAGGCCGCCGACGCTCCCGCGAAGCCTACGGGGAAGCCCTCGACCGCTGACATCCTCGCGGCCGCCCGCGGGAAGAAAGCGGCCGCCAAACCGGCCGCCGCCAAGCCGGCAGGAGCGCGGCCCTCCACGGCCGACATCCTGGCGATGGCTCGCGGCAAGGCCGCTGCGAGTCCGGCCAAGGCCGCGAGCCCCGCTGTCGAAGAGCCGGCAGAAGCGGCTGCACCTGCAGCCGAACCGGAGGAGGCACCTGCGGCGGTAGAGCAGCCTGTCGCCAAGGCCGCCGCTGCGAGCGGCCCCAAACCGACAACGACCGCGGAGAAGATTGCTTGGTGCCGTGCCCACGACGGCAAGGGCGGTTGACGCAACCGTTCCACAACGACCTGACATGAGAGAACGGAGGCTCCTCATATGTACTCGCTCCACGTTCCATCCGTTTCGCACAACCGCGCCCGGACGCTGCCCCAGTTGCCCAGGCCGTTCGCCACATACTTCGCGATGCTGCTGTGCGTGTCGGGCCTCACCGGATGCGGTGGCTACAACAGCCACCCGGTTGTCGAGGAGGCCGAACAAGAGCTGTCGGTCAACGAGCAGGCTGCTGAAAAGCTCGGCGACAGCGTGAAAAGATCCTCGAGCGTCTCAGGAACGTCGAGTGACACAGATGGCCGAGCGGCTCTGCAGTTCCAGGTGACGGGGAGCAAAGCGAGTGGGACAGCGGTCGTGGAAGGCCGCAAGTTTGAAGACAGCTGGAGCATCACCTCGTTGGAAGTCCGGCTCGACAACGACCAACGGCTCGTCCTTACCAAAGATCTCGAAGAGCGAACGGGAGTCGACACGCCCAAGTTCGACCCCAACGCAGCACCTGCAAGCACCACGACTCCAGCCGCCCCTCCACCGGATGTGGAGATCGCGTTGCCGCCAGGTGTGCCGGGTGGCCCACCGGCCGAGTGACAGCAGCCCTTGTCATCGCAGTCCACCGCTATCTCATATCGCGGAGTGCCGCGAGTTCGTTGTCGCGTCCCACGACCAGCAGGGCGTGATCCTCAAGCAGTTTCGTCTTGCCATCGGGAAACATCTCCCAACGGTCGTCGAGCGCGCTCTTGATTCCCATCACGTGCACACCGATCCGATTGCGGAGGTTGGCCTCAGCCAGCGTCTTGCCTGAGAGGGAGTCTGGGGTGGCGATTTCGGCAACGCTGTAGTCCGGACCGATTGGGAGGTAGTCGAGCACGTTTGGCCAGGTCATCTTGTCGGCCAACTGCCGGGCCACCTCCTCCTCCGGGAAGATCACCTGATCGGCCCCGATGTGCTCGAGAATCTTGCCGTGCTCCTTGGTAACACCTTTCACGACCACCTGCTTCGCTCCTAGTTCCTTCACATGGAGCGTGGCGAGCAGCGACCTCGTGATGTTCTCACCCAACGAGATCACCACCGCATACGCATCGGCGATCGGCAGGTTCTCGAGCAGATCACGGTCTGTGGAGTCGCCAATCACAGCTTCGAAGATTTGATTTCGCACCAACTCGAGCCGGTCTTTCTTTTGATCGACCCCAATCACGCGGCAGCCGTTGTGGGCCAACCTCGTTGCCAGGGCGGCACCGAAACTGCCCATGCCGAGCATGATGAAAATGCGAGATTCCGCACGTGCCATGGGGAAATCAGCCGACGAGCGGCCCCTCTTCAAGGAATTCGGTCTGGTAGGGCCTCTTCTCCCAGGAGAGAGCGAGTGCCACGGAGATTGGCCCCAGACGCCCAAGCAACATGAGCACCACCAGAATCAGTTTGCCCAGGTATGAGAGCGAGGCCGTGATGCCTGTCGACAGCCCTACCGTGCCGAGTGCGGAAATGCACTCAAAGAGCGCCTCGAGGAACCATCGCGGCCGCTCGGACACGCTCGCGTTGTTTTCCACAACCAGCAAGGCCACCAACGCGGCGATGGCGAGGACGGCAAAGAGGAGTGCGGTGACCGCTGCCCGCTCGACCGCAGTTGGGGGCATGGTGCGGCGAAAGAAGTTGGCGTGTTCGTAGCCACGAAAACTTGACCATCCCCGCACGAGCAACGTCATGAACGTGCTGACCTTGAACCCCCCCGCCGTCGAGCAGGGCCCCGCCCCGATCGCCATCAAGATGATCGTCAGAAAGAGCGACGCATCAGCCAGCTTGGCGTAGTCCACCGTGTTGAATCCTGCCGTGCGACAGGTGGTGGAATGGAAGAACCCCATCATCAGCTTTTCGACGAGCGAGCGTCCTGCCAGGGCCTCATTCCACTCCAGCAGCCAAAAGGTGGCCATGCCGTAGATCAGGAGGGCTGCGGTGCCGACGAGCATCAGTTTGGAATGCGTGCTCAGCCGAGCCCAGAGTGGCTCGCGCGCCCGAAGCCGCGAAAAGATGTCAAAGATTACAGGAAAGCCGAGGCCGCCCACGATCACCAGCACACACAGCACGAGGTTCACCGGCACATGCCCTGCCAGCGGCATGAAACTCTGATCGGACAGCGAGAATCCCGCATTGCAGAAAGCTGAGATGGAGTGAAAGGCTGCCCGCCAGAAGACTGTGCTGGCCGGTGCCGTTCCCCAGGTGGCCGCGGACAAGAGCACAAAGCCAACCACCTCCATCGTGAGCACCACCACTGCTACCGCCCAAGCAACCCAGCGAAGTTCGGAGCCACCCCGAATGCCCAACGCCTCCGCGAGCAGCGCCCGCTGCCGCATCGAGGCCTGCCCACCGAGTTGAAACGCCACAAGCGTGGTGATCGTCATGATGCCCAGCCCGCCGAGCTGGATCAGGAGCAAAATGACTCCCTCGCCAAACGCCGAGAAGTCCTGCACCGTGCTCCGCACGACAAGGCCCGTCACACAGCACGCACTCGTGGCGGTGAACAGCGCGTCAACAGCGGTGATCGGGGGCCGACCCGGCTCGCGAGCCATCGGCAACAGCAGCAGGGCTGTCCCGAGCAGGATCACGCCGCAGTAGGCGTAAAACGAAATCCGGGCCGGGTAGCTAACGAGAGATCCGGCAAACTGCTGCGGCATCGGCGGCGAAGATCCCGGGGGTCCCGGGCGTTCTCCCAAGGCGATCGAGATGGCCGAGCACGAAGTGGCCAGAATCCATCACGACCATTTTTCCATGATAGCGTCCGGCAAGCCGTTCCAGCGAGGGCTTTGCGGCGGTGGCTGATTCTGCGGGGCTCCCCTCAGCACCCCCAACCGCGCACGGCTGGCCAATCCTCAGCAGCAGACAACGCGGGTGAAACGGAGTGAAAAAACCTCGACAAATTGTTTGACTCCCAGACCAGTCCCTTCATAATGTGTGAAGTCCACTACGACGAGTTTTTCCGCGACGGCCTACGGCCGTTTTTAAGAGTGGAAAATGAGTCAGTTGCCAGTCTTCGCGTTGTTTCTTGCCTCGTATGACGCCTCACGCTGAGGTGGCCTTCAGGCAAGAGGGGCAGCGTTCATGCCATCCTTCCACGCCGCAGAGCGGGGACGGATGATTCGTGTTTGTGGACACAAAGGGCCCGATGACGACAGACCGTGCTGCCGTTGAGACGGGTTCTGACATGCCTTGGTGAATGTAGGAGTTTTTTCAAAGCAATGGCCCGAATCCGCAACGTTTTTGAAATCATCGAGCTCTACGGTCACGACGAGAACTTCGAACCGCACATGTCCGATGAGTTCGTTCCCACAAACGCCCCCGCCGGCTCCAAGGAGAAGTTGGAGATCTTGGCTGAGCGGATTCAGCGTGGCATGCCGCTGTGGCATCCGGAAGACCAGACCGACTCGCCAAGCGATGAGTCGGTGTTTGTTGGCGCCTGATCGACGCCCGCTGTGTTCCGAAAAACGCCTTAGAAGAAACAGTTTTTCTCTGCTCAATATCGGCCCGGCTGCGACCTGCAGCCGGGCCTTTTTTTGTGGACAGCAAGAGGCCTGAAGGTGCCGCGCGATCTCGACCGCGGCCCACAGTCGTTAGCCCCGCCGCGACTTGAGCGCGGATTCAATGTCACGCTTGGCCGTATCGGCCTTCAGTTTCTGACGCTTGTCGTGCGTTTTGCGGCCCCGACCAACGCCCATCAGCAGCTTCACTCGTCCCCGCAGGAAGTACATCTTCAGCGGCACAAGGGTCAGCCCTTTGTCGTAAGCATGTCCTGCAAACTTGGCGATCTCCCGGCGATGAAGCAGCAATTTTCTGCGCCGCTTCGGCACATGGTTGAGCTGGTTCGCTTTCTCATACTCTGGGATGTCGCAGCCCACGAGCCAGACTTCTCCCTTCTCCACGCGACCATAGGCCTCGTCGAGCGAGATGCGGCCCGCGCGCAAACTCTTCACCTCACTCCCCACAAGCGTGATCCCGCACTCCAGCGTTTCCAGGATCTCGTACTCGTGACGAGCCTTCCGATTCTCCGAAATCACACGTTCGGCGGAGGTGTCCTTCGCGGAAGAGCCCGTCTTCTTCTTTGAGCCCCCCCCTCCCGAGGACGTCGGCGTCGTTGGTTTTGGTTGTGCAGCGATGGCCCCAGCCTCCTGATGCAACGCCCGGCCGGGCGTGTCCCGTCTCCTGCCGAAAGACACCGCCGCTTCCGGTAAGTACACTCTAGGGATCGTAGCCCCCCTGCCGTCAATCGGTGGGGATCGGAACCGATCCTGGCTCCTCGATCTCGCCCGATATCCATCCAGACTATCTCAAGGACGCCGATGGCCCGTTCACCCCTCGCTTCCGCCTGCTCGCCTGCGTCTTCTCGGTTTTGCTGGTGCTTCGTCTCAACCGCTGCCACTCGCTTTCGCAGAGGTGGGGCCATGGCCGCGTGGGGTGTGTTGGCATGCCTGGCTGTCGCTGCGGTCCCGACCAAGGCGGCTGACGACAGTGCCACGCCTGGCTTCGTCGCGGGCGATCGACCTCAGGGAATCGAAGGCCCCGTAGTCGAGGTCGCCGGTGGATGGATGGTCCCCTACGAGGAAACCATTCCGGGAACGGAGGTGTCTTTCAAGATGATTCCGGTTCCTGGCGGCACGTTTCGCATGGGCAGCCCGGACGACGACGCCGACCGCGACGACCTCGAAGTTCCTTGCTTTGAGGTGACGGTCGAGCCCTTCTGGATGGCCGCAAACGAAGTCACCTGGGCCGAATACAAGCGATACATGGCCGCCTGCGACCTGTTCAATGCCATGCATGCGGCCCGGATTCGTCCAGTGACCGCCGAAAATGTGGCCGACGCGGTGACCGCCCCCTCAAATCTCTATGACCCCACCACAACCTTCACCAATGGCGAAGACCCTCGCCAGCCAGCGGTCACCATGACCCAGTTCGCTGCCCGGCAGTACACGGGCTGGCTGTCAGGCCTCACCGGCACCTTCTACCGCCTGCCGAGCGAAGCGGAGTGGGAATACGCCTGTCGCGCCGGCTCAAGCACGCCCTGGTCGTGTGGCGACACCGCCGACTCGCTGGCGGCAGCTGCTTGGTTCGCCGACAACGCCGACGACACGACACACCCGGTTGGGGAGTTGGAGCCCAACGCCTTCGGGTTGTTTGACATGCACGGCAACGCAGCCGAATGGGTAATCGATCAACTCTCAGCAGACGGCTACGCCGCGCAAGCTGCTGCACCGCAACCTGTGCTCGCGGCCGACGCCACCGCGTGGCCAACGGAACTGGAAGGACGCGTGATCCGCGGAGGTGCGTACTACGACGACGCCGATCGCTGCCGGAGCGCCGCTCGCCGTGGCTCTGAAGACGAAGCCTGGAAGGAGATCGACCCAAACCTTCCCAAGAGTCCGTGGTGGTACACCGAAGAGCCTGCCCTGGGTATCGGCATGCGGCTGGTGCGCCCCCTGGCCGTGCCAGCCCGCGAAGAGCAGACCCGGTGGTGGCAGGCCGACATCGACAGCATTCGGGAAGACACCGATAGCCGCGTGATGCAGGGACGTGGAGCGCGGGCAGTTGTGGATCCCTCCCTGCCGGCAGAACTCAAGGAAAAAGGATTGAGCAACTAGGTTTCGCCGCGGATGCGATTCCTTTGCGAACTCCACACGTTCCATTCTGAGCACGATCAACAGCCCACTGAGCAGGTCGCTCACCCGTTCTCACTGTGCGACCTGCCACCTGAAGTATTCGAGGAAACAGATGACCGTGAACGTCAACGGAGCGGAGACGATGAAGTGCACACCCTGTGACCGACGACGGGCTCCCCTGAGCCAACTCCTTCTGCTGGCGGGGCTGCTGGCGACAACAATTTTCTCCCACGCCAGCGGAGCCGACTGGGCTGACTGGCGTGGACCGATGCTCGACCGCCACGCCGGCGATCAGGGACTTGTCACCACGTTTGACGCGAAGAAGGGCACCAACGTGCTCTGGACGAGTGAAGAGGTGTCGGGGATCTCCACGCCAATCATCGTCAACGGGAAGCTCTACACCCTCGTGCGGCACGCCCCCGGCACAAGCGAGGAGGCGGAGAAGGTCGTCTGCCTTGATGCGGTCACCGGTGAAAAACTTTGGGAGAACGTCTTCAACGTCTACCTCTCCGATGTGCCGGCCGAACGCGTGGGCTGGAGCAACGTGGCCTCCGACCCGGCAACCGGCTCGATCTTTGCCCATGGGGTGTGTGGCGTCTTCAGCTGCATTGATGCCGACACCGGCAAGACCCGTTGGCAGCGGAGCCTGCATGAGGAGTTCGGCTTCCTCTCCACCTACGGCGGCCGCACCAACGTGCCTGTGGTCTTCGAGGATCTTGTGATCGCGAGCGCCGTGGTCACCGGTTGGGGAGCCAACGCGAAGCCTGCCCATCGCTTTCTTGGCATGGACATTGCCACCGGTGAAGTCCGCTGGATGAATGGAACCCAGGAACTGCCTGCCGACACCACCTACAGCACGCCCACAATCGCCAACTTCGGGGGCGCGGCAGCCTTGGTGTTTGGCTCGAGCGACGGCGGCATCTGGAACTTTCAGCCGCGAACCGGCAAAGCGGTCTGGAACTTCCGACTCTCCCCCCGCGGCGTGAACGTCTCGCCGCTCGTCAGCGAGGGCGTCGTCTATGCGGCGCAGGCCGAAGAAAACCTCGACAACGCCACGATGGGCTGCGCCACCGCCTTCACGGTCGATGGCTCTGGCGACATCACCGAGTCGGCCAAACTCTGGCAGGTCAAGGAGGTGCTCGATGGCCGCGCGATGCCCGTCATCCTCGGCGACCGGATCTATTTCATCGACAACACCGCCAAAATCTTTGCCTTTGAGAAGTCGACCGGCAAACCTGTGGGCAAGCCGCAGCGGCTGCTCGGCACAATCGTGCGGGCGAGCCCCCTGGTTGCTGACGGCAAACTCTTCGTCTGCACCACCAGCGGCTGGCATGTGCTCGAGCCCACCGAGAGTGGCCTCAAGTTTGTCGACCGCATGCGGCTTGATGAAAAAGACGAAGTCACCGCCTCCCCCATCGCCTGGGAAGGCCGGCTCTACCTGACAACCGACGCACGCCTGTACTGCCTCGGAAACAATCCGCCCAAGCCATCCGCGACCGCTTCGGTCAATCTCTCGGTCGACGTTGCCAAGCAGACCAACGCTCCGGCGGGTGCGCCTGCGTGGGTCCAGCTCGTGCCAGCCGAGGTGCAGGTGGCAGCTGGCGAATCGGTGAACTACCGCGTTCGCCTCTACGATGCTCAAGGCCGCTTCGTCAAGGAATCACCCGCGACGTTCTCCTGTGAGGTCAACGGTAAGCCGGCCGAAGGCGCTGTAACGAGCGACGGTGTCTACACCGCTCCCGCCGACGTTCACGCCGGTGCTGTGATCACCGCCAAGGTGGGCGACCTCACCGGAACCGCCCGCGTGCGTTCCATGCCCCCCTTGCCGTGGTCCTTCGACTTCGAGGGGATTCCTCTCACGACCGATCCCAAAACGGGTGTATCCAAAGGCGAGCCACCGCTGCCATGGGTGGGCATGCGATATCGGCATGTTGTGCGCGAGGTCGATGGCTCCAAGTGCATGGTGAAGATCACCACGATCCCCAAGGGCACCCGCAGCCAAGGCTGGATCGGCCCGATCGAACTGGCCGACTATGCAATGACGGCAGACTTCCGTGCCGAAAAGTCTGCGGTGGGCGCTGCAAAGCCTGCGGCGGACTCATCCGACGACGGGGCCGATGAGGCACTTCCCGCCCCGGCAGCTGCCACGACCGCCGACCTCACCATCGCGCGGCTACCCGACATGGGCCTGATC
Source organism: Pirellulales bacterium (assembly GCA_049433245.1). Taxonomy (GTDB): domain Bacteria; phylum Planctomycetota; class Planctomycetia; order Pirellulales; family UBA1268; genus M30B53. The sequence continues at coordinate 20 of JBMTLP010000099.1, read as the reverse complement.
GCACAGCGGTACACGCTCGA